>JAPLNX010000118.1 GCA_026400935.1 Planctomycetia bacterium
ACCTGACCACCGCCCATGCACTGGCCGTTCAATCCTCTCGCAGGTAAGACCATCAACCGGAGAGCCGGATGCGGGAAACCCGCCCGTCCGGTTCGGAGGGAGGGGCGACCGAAATCAATCGGTCGTTCCTACCCCTATCGTATTTGCGGCTTTGCCGCCCGGGGCGTCCTACGCCAAAATCCTCTCAACCACATTCCCGCCCACATCCGTCAGCCGGTAGTCGCGGCCTTGGAAGCGGAACGTCAGCCGTTTGTGGTCCAAGCCGAGGAGGTGCAGGATCGTTGCTTGCAAGTCGTGGACGTGGACTTGGTCTTCGGTGACGTAGTAGCCGATCTCGTCGGTCTGACCGATCGACTGACCGGGTTTTACGCCGCCACCGGCGAGCCACATGGTGAAGGCTTCAAGGTGGTGGTCGCGACCGAGCGAATCGCGGGCTTCCCCTTGCGGCGTGCGGCCGAACTCGCCGCCCCACACGACCAGCGTGTCGTTGAGCAAACCACGTTGCTTGAGATCCCGCACCAGCGCGGCGGCGGGTTGATCGGTTTCCTGACAACGCTCGTCGAGCGACTTGCCCAGTTCCGTGCCGGGGTTGCCGTGATGATCCCAGTCGGTGTGATAAAGCTGCACGAAGCGCACGCCTCGTTCGACCAGCCGCCGCGCGAGCAAACAGTTCCGCGCGAAGCTTGGTTTGCCCGCTTCTTTGATGCCGTAGCTGTCGAGCGTTTCTTTCGACTCCCCCGCGAGGTTCATCAATTCGGGAGCACTCGACTGCATGCGATACGCCATTTCGTAAGCCGCGATGCGCGTGGCGATCTCCGGATCGCCGACCAGCTTCAACCGCTCGCCGTTGAGATCTTTCACCGCCGCAACGAAATCACCTTGCCGCTCGTCGTTGATGTCCTTGGGATTCGACAGATTCAAGATCGGGTCCGCTCCATTGAGGAACGGCACCCCTTGATAAGTCGTCGGCAAGAAGCCGCTGGCCCACAACGGCGTCCCGCCGCGCGGCCCGCGCGGCCCGCTGTGCATCACCACGAAACCGGGCAGACTGTCCGACTCGCTGCCGATGCCATACGTGACCCAACTCCCCATCGCTGGCCGGCCGCTGAACCGCTCGAAGCCGGTATTCATGAAAAGCTTCGCCGGACCATGATTGAAGACGTCGGTCTTCATGCTCTTGATGAACGATACGTCGTCGGCGATCGACCCCAGATGCGGCAGCAGTTCGCTGATCACGGCTCCGCATTCGCCCCACTGCCGAAACTTACGCCGCGAACCGAGCAGTTTCGCATCCTTCTTGATGAAGGCGAATCGCTTGCCCGCCACGAACGATTCCGGGATCACCTGTCCGTCCATCTCGACGAGTTTTGGTTTTGGCGAAAAGAGTTCCAATTGACTCGGCCCACCGGCCATAAACAGGTAGATCACCTGCTTGGCCTTCGCCGGAAAGTGCCCGCCGCGCGGAGCCATCGGATTCGTCCCGCGCGCCGCATCGCTCAACGCGAGCGAGGTCGGCGTCTCCGGAGCCGCGAAAAGATTTCCCTCCGACAGCAACGACGCCAGTCCGAGCGATCCGAGGCTCACGCCGCTGTTGGCAAAGAAGTGACGGCGGGTGATGTCACGCAGGTGAGTTTGTTCGAGGTTCATAAAAGAGGGTTTCTTTTAGAAGGTATCTTCGCCGCAGTTTTATTCCCGCGTGATGAATTCATCCAAATTCATCAGCACGCGGGCGAGAGCGGTCCAGGCGGATTTGGGGGCGTCTTTTTCGTTGGGGTTCGTGGCGAATGCGGCTCTCTGGCGGTTCAGGAAGTCGCGGAGCCGGCGCAATTCGGCCTCGCTGGGTGGGCGGGAGAAGCACATTTCGATCGCCTGCCAGATGCGAGCGTCATCGCTGTCGGCAACAGATGGCAGCGGAGTGGGGGGTAGCGGGCCGGTGGCCATGATGCGGTCGGCGAGGCCGATCGCGAACTCGTGGAATGAGCGGTCGTTCGCGAGTGTCAGTGCCTGCAACGGCGTGTTTGAGCGATTGCGGCGGGTGCAGACTCCGTTCGCATCGGGCGCATCGAACGTGGGCAACATCGGGTATGGGCTGGATCTCCAGAAATACGTATACATGCCGCGGCGGAAGCGATCTGGTCCGGTGCTTTCGGGCCACGCTTTCTTCTGTTGCGTGACGATGTAGATACCTTCCGGCTGCGGCGGATGCACTCCCGGCCCGCCGAGTTGTCGCGTCAGCAGACCGCTCGCCGAGAGACAGACGTCGCGAATCAATTCCGCTTCGAGCCGAATCCGCGATTGTCGCCCCAGCAGCTTGTTGCTCGGATCGCGTTCGCGCAACTCCGGACGAACGTGCGACGCTTGCCGGTAAGTGGCCGAGGTGACGATCAAACGGTGCAGGCGTTTGAGGGACCATGCCGGATTTGGAGTTTGAGATTTGAGATTTGAAATTCCATCGCTCACCTTCTCCCCCTCTCCCCCCATCAACTCGCTCGCCAGCCAATCGAGCAATTCCGGATGCGACGGCAAATCCCCTTGCGTGCCGAAATCATTTTCGGTCGGGACGAGTCCAGTGCCGAAGAAGGCTTGCCAGGCGCGGTTGACGGTGACTCGCGCGGTGAGCGGGTTGTCGTTTGAGACGAGCCACTTGGCGAAAGCGAGTCGTGCGGCTGGAGGTTGGGCACTCTTGCCCGACTCTTTCGGAAACGAATCAAACGCCGGACGGGCAGGAGTGCCCATCCTCCGGTCGAGCACCGCAGGAATGCCCGGTTCAACCGCCGTACCTTTGCGGAGGAAGTCACCGCGAATGTGGATGTGAGTCTCTCGCGGCTTCGCGGTCGTGCGGAGAACCAGCGTGGTCGGAATCGCTTTGTTGAGCGCGTCGAGTTGTTTCTTCAATCCATCCAGTCGATCGGCGAGCGGCTTGCGGCGCGGGTCGGTGTTCTTGAAGGCGGTTTCGAGTTGTGCGATTTGGGGCTTCGTTCGTTTGTCGGTCGGCGTGGCGATGATCTTGCGGATGCTCGCGGGAACGGAGAGCACGTCGGCGGACGCACCGCTAATCGAGATGCGGAAGCAGCCGACGAGATAGTTCGGCACCGAATGCAACTGGTGCATCTTGATGACCAGCTTCATTCCCGGCTTGGCGTTGATCGGCTCTTTCGGAAAGAAGACCGCTTCGCGCGGGACGTTGAGCATCTCACCCGAGTTCGGCTTCACGTTGATCGCCCAGCCGGTCTTGGGCTTGCCGTCGATCGCGTCGGAGATCGGATAGCCTTCTTGCGAGTGATCGGCGATCGCGCGGGCGATGGGTTGAGGGTTGAGGGTTGAGGGTTGAGCGGCTGACTCGGTGAGCAGTTCAAACTCACTCAGCACGAAATTCCCCTCCGCGCGCCCCGGCCCCATCATCGGCAGGCTCGCGTGGTTCAGCGTTTCCAAGCGGATCGCGGTGATCGTCGAGGAGTTACTCAGGGCTTCGGCGGGTAACTCGAGGGTGACGGTGTAGACGTCGTTCGCGGGAGTGCTGAAATCGACGAGCAACGTTGTGCCGTCGATCTTGGTCAGCGTCGCTCCTTTGTCCGTCTTCCAAACGGTTGGGTCGAGGATTGTCCAACCGCCCGCTGACTGCGCGGTGACGCTCTTTTCCCAATCGGGCAAGCCCTTGAGCAGTTCGGCGTCGAAATCCTTCAACGGCTTTTCCGCGTCGGCCACTTCGGTGTCGAGTCGTTTTTGTTCGGCCAGTTGATCGGGCGAGGGTACAGGCACGCTCGGTTCGTCGCACTGATTGAAGACGGCGAAGACTTGATAGAAATCTCGCTGCGAAATCGGGTCGTACTTGTGAGCGTGACATTGAGCGCACCCGATCGTCAGTCCGAGCCACGCCGCGCCCGTTGTGCTCACGCGGTCGACGACGGCTTCGACGCGGAACTGTTCTTGATCGGTTCCGCCCTCTTCGTTGACCAGCGTGTTGCGGTGAAAGCCGGTCGCGACAAGTTGCTCGGTCGAGGCGTTCGGCAACAAGTCACCGGCGAGTTGTTCGATCGTGAATTGATCGAACGGCATGTCGGCGTTCAGCGCGTGGATGACCCATTCGCGATACTTCCAAATCTGCCGCGCCGAGTCGATCGTGAACCCGTTTGAGTCGGCATACCGAGCGATGTCCAACCAGTGCCGCCCGAATCGCTCGCCGTAGTGCGGCGAGGCCAGCAACCGATCGACGAGTTTTTCATATGCATCCGGCTGATCGTCGCGGACGAATGCCTCGACCTCATCGGGACTCGGCAGCAAGCCGAGCAGATCGAGGCTCAACCGCCGGATCAATGTCGGCCGGTCGGCTGCGGGCGACGGAGTGAGTCCTTCGCGCTCAAGGCGTTGCAGGATGAAAGCATCGATCGGATTCTGAACCTCAAATTTAGAATTCAAAGTCTGAGATTTGGGGTTCGGCACGATTGGCTGCTTGATCGGTTGAAACGACCAATGATTGCTCTTGGCTTGCTCGCCTAATCCTGCCACTTCCGATTTCGGGATCTTCGCACCGGCGTCGATCCACTTCTTGATGAGCTCGATCTGCTCAGCCGGCAGACGTGGCTTCTCATACGGCATCGCCGTCACTTCACCTTTGCCAATCAACGCTTGAAACAGCAAACTCGCGTCACTTTTTCCGGGAACAACCGCCGCTCCGCGGTCACCTCCTTTGATCGCGGCAGTGGCAATGTCGACCTGATAGCCCGATTCGTTCTTTTCAGCCTTGTGGCAGTCAATGCAATGCTTGGCAAAGATCGGTTTGATTTGCGTTTCGTAGTCGATGTTGTCGGCTTGTTGCTGAGTCTCCGACGTGTCATCGCCGGCGTTGGCGAGAGCGAGATCAAACACTCGTGAAGGAGAAGGCTCGCCGAATTCACAACTTGCGAGCCACCACGCAAACGGCAACAGCACGATCAATTTGAGCCAGCACGATTTCATAGGAAGCCTCTGTGGCAGTGCTTGTCACTTCTTGGTTTTCAGGTTCAACAGATTAGACGGAACGTGCAAGCCTTGAGTTTTCATTAGCCGTGCGGCTCCAGTTCTGGTTACTGAAAAGCCGGACGCAATCTCGTTCTGAGAGATGAGACTGCGCGAGAATATCAACCTCGAGGCCAATAAGCAGGGAGCTCTTTCTCGGTGAGGCGTCTTACGCAAACGCGATCTTCAACGTGTCACCCAAACGCTGTAACGCATCAGCGTGGCTACGGTGAATTGGAATCCCATCAGTCTTCCAGCGTTCCGCTCGTTCGTATTCGAGTTCACCGGGGAGTCGGACTTTGTCAAATCCTTCAGTCGGCTCAAGCTCTCGAATCTCTGTCGTGGCCAAACCGAGTTCGGAATAAAATTTTTCAACATCTCCGAATTTCGTAGGGTCAATCGCGTAGAAGAAGTGCTCGGAACCTTCGAGGTATGGGTCTCGCTTCTTTCGAATTGGCATCCGACGTCCAACGAGCGGACCAGCCAGTACCGAGCACATGTAAGCTAGTCCGAACCCGCGTGCCCCGGCAGCTGGAAGTAACGTCTTTGCCGCAGACGCTTCGTTCGTCTGTTTACCGTCGGCATCCAGCGCCCAGCCATCTGGCAGTGGCAGACCATACAACTTGCGAGTTTCGACCTTTCCCCAGGACGCTTCGGCACAAGCCATGTCGAGCACGAAAGGAGAACCATTGCGGCTCGGTACGCCCCACGCAAAAGCGTTGTTCGCAACAGCCGCTTTCTTGCTGCCATAAGCGGCGACGGTCGGGTACGCAGTGCTCGTTGTGCTGTAGCCGATGCAGCCTTCTTGGATGGCCAAGAGAACGTAAACCGACGCAGCTCCGTAATGTTGACCGCGCGTCACGGCAACAGTACCGGTCCCCACTTCTTTTGCCTTCTTGATGGCGAGCTGCATCGCGCGTGTCGAGGCAACGTGTCCCATGCCTTTGTTGCCGTCGATCACAGCCATCGCGGGGCAATCGGTCACAACCACGGTGCTTGCACGTGGGTCGATGCTCCCTTCGTCGATCGCTTGAATGTATCGCGGCAACGCGCGGCTGCCGTGTGAATGAATGCCACGCAAGTCCGCTTCGATCATGCGATCGGCGGTCATCTCCGCTTCGACCGCGAACATCCCTTTTCTGACGAGGATTTTCACAATCCACTCGCGCAGCGAAGCTGCTTGCAAGATGACCTCTTGAGCCTCATCACGTGGAATATCAGGGGTAACAGCGGTCATGTTTTGTGTCCATGAAAGGTGACGGTGTGCAAGATTGTGGCATGACGCTCAGCGTCGTGTTACAAATAGTCGTTACGGATCGGATGGAAAATGTCGAGCGCTTTGCAGACGTTGTCCAGCGCGACGACATGATGTTCGACGCCTCCCGGAATTCGATACATGTCGCCGGGGCCGAGGATGCGGTCCTCTTCTCCCAAAAAGAAATGTGCCTTTCCTTCGATCACCATGCCGACTTGCTCGTGCGGATGCGAATGTGGTTGAACAACAGCATTTGGCTCAAAGGTCACGAGACTCAACATCATCTCGCGACAAGCCGACGTCTGAATTTGAACGCCAGGAAAGATATTGTGCTTCGATGTGGAATCAGCTTCAACAAAATACTTTGACACGAGTTCGCCTTTCGTGGGGTTAGTTGCGGTAAGTTAGGCGTTTTTGGGAACGTCTTGAGCCTGTGGCATTCGCCACTTGTGACCGTTAGCTGCCAGTAACTGGTCGGCTCGAACTGGCCCCCACGTGTTTGCGATGTAAGGCTCGGGCTTGATCGACTCCTGCTCCCAATAGTCGAGAATCGGCGTTACGAATTTCCACGCTTCCTCAAGTTCGTCGCTGCGAGTGAACAAAGTTGAATCGCCGCGAAGTACGTCGAGCAGCAAACGCTCGTAGGCTTCAGGAAGCTCGATGCCAAACGCCTCCTCAAACTGAAAGTCCATCGTCACTGGATGCAGTTGATATTGCATTCCGGGACGCTTTGAAGAGACGGACATCAAGATCGCTTCGCTCGGTTGAATGCGAAACACGAGCGTATTGGGTTGGGCGGTGACGAACTCACACATGTCTCCGTCACATTCCACTGTTCGAAACAAATGTAGCGGCGGTTGTTTGAATTGAATCGCAATCTCAGACACACGCCCCGGAAAACGTTTCCCAGTACGCAAATAGAACGGGACGCCCGCCCAACGCCAATTATCAATTTGAACATGCATCGCGGCATACGTTTCACGTCGCGAATCGAGGGCAACTCGGTCTTCCTGCAAATATCCCGGCAATGGTTTACCGTTCAATTCGCCCGACGTGTACTGCCCAGGCACAGCCCAATTCGCAATCGAGCCACTCATTCCCGGTGAAAGACACTGAAGAACCTTGAGTTTCTCATCTCGTATCGCATCAGCATGAAACCGAGCAGGCGCTTCCATCGCGATCAAACTGAGTAACTGCAACACATGATTCTGCATGACATCGCGGAGCGCCCCTGCCTTGTCGTAATAGCCTCCTCGACCGCTTTCGATTCCCTGTGATTCAGCCACTGTAATTTGGACATGATCGACGTGATTACGATTCAACAGAGGCTCGAAGATCGCATTTCCGAACCGGAAAAGCAGGATATTCTGTACCGTTTCTTTGCCGAGGTAATGATCGATCCGGTAGATCTGATCTTCTCGCAAAAGCCGATTCAACGATTGGCTAATTTCTTGCGAAGACTGCAAGTCTCGACCGAAAGGCTTCTCAAACACGATCCGCAGCCGATTGTGTGATTCCCCTGTCGGGATCATCCCGGCTTGACTCAGGGATTCAACAGAAGTCATGAATAACTTTGGATCTGTCGCCATATAAACGACGCGAGTCCGGCCGCCCGAACCGCCGCAGTCTTTTTCAATTTGCTCAACAGACTGACGGAGTGGGCCAAAATCGGCGGATTCGTCCAAGTTGGCACGGACATAAAAAATTCGTTGAGCGAACGCGGACCACTCGGTGTCGGTCACATTCCGGACGAATTTCATCACAGCTTCACGCATCTCGGCGCGAAATGAATCGTTTGTCTTTTCGCGACGTGCGACACCAATAATCGGGATCGGCTCGGAAAGAAACCGTTTGCGAGCAAGTTGAAAAAGTGCCGGCATTAGTTTGCGAGCGGTCAAATCACCTGATGCTCCGAAGATCAAAACCGAAGTATCACTCGATGGCATACTCAGTACGCCGGTAGGTCGAAAGCTCGCCGAATTAGACGAATCGGCTGGGCGTGACATGGTCAATTCCTTCTGAAATCTGTGAGTCGAGAAATTGGCGAGAACGAGATGGGTTGAAACTGAACCGGGGCGGCATCATAATCCCCGCTTCTTTTTCGGGACACTGTCGCGCGAAACTGTCCACAAAGGTAAGAACTGAATGACACGGCTATCGACAACGGAAATTAAAAAGCGTCGTAAGAAGAAGTCACGGCTTAAGAAGAAGCTCACCTGCCGTTTCTGCCCTGACGGATGTGACAATCCGCCGCGGCCGGTCTACGTCGACTATAAAGACCTGAAAACCTTGCGTTTGATGGTGAGTCGTACGTCTACGATTATTGGACGCCGTCGGACGGGAAGCTGCGCGAAATATCAACGCGCTGTGAAAGAGGCCGTATTGAGGGCTCGTTTTATGGCCCTCCTTCCATACGTGCCCGAGGAGTAACGGTTTCGGCTTAGGCCAACTGTAAGCTCGTGGTAGGTCGTTTTCGTTTGGTCTACGGATGCGGTGGATTTGTCGTCGCGTTCCGCTTTGCTGTTCGGTGAGCACTCATGTCTACGCTGACTATGTCCAAGAGCCGCGCGGAAAATGTTTTGGCTCCTCGTCCGGTCGTTGATGTCCGGCACGCAATCCTTGAGGCCGATCCCTTCGGTCCGGAGCAAGTCAAGCAGCTCCGTTTCGCGATCGCAGGACCACAAGTTAGCGACGTGCGACAAGCATTGGCCGAACTTTTCAACAACGTAGCGGACGGTGATGCTAACAAGCGTAACCACATTGCCTTAGGCATAACGTGTTATTTGATGGCTCGGCATCCCCATGCGGCTGAACATTTGGTGAAAGTCAACGGCGATGCGACTGCGTCGTTCTATCTCGCGCAAGCCTTAGTTTCTCTCGGTCGTTTTGACGAGGCTGCGGTCAAATTTGAGCAGTCTGCCTCACTGGGTTGGGACAACGTCGACTCAACGCTTTTTCGCGCTGGAGCCATTCGACAAGCCGGACGGCTTGATGAAGCTGAGACGATCGTTCGTAGCACAGCACGGGCGGGTGCGACGAGAGCCGAATATTCCTACCAGATGGGCTGCATTCTGGCCGAGCGTAGCGACACATTCGGAGCGATAGAATACTTTGAGCGAGCCGTTGATATGGACCCGCACCACACCGGTGCGCTCTTCCGTTTAGCGAACCTCAACAATCAGCTTGGTAACGACGACGACGCGATCAAGTTGTATGAGCGAGCTTTGTCGAGACCACCGTTCTTTCTGGGTGCATTGATCAATCTCGGATTGATGTACGAAGACCAGGAAATGTTCGCGCCTGCGGCATTTTGCTTCCGACGTGCATTGGAATTTGATCCGACCAATCAAAGAGCTCGCCTCTATCTCAATGATGTTGAGGCCGTAGGCGACATGTTCTTTGATGAAGATACCGTTCGTCGTAATCGCGAACTTGAGACTGTGTTGCTCGTTCCGATTGCAGATTTTGAACTGTCAGCGCGAAGCCGAAACTGTCTTGATCGGGCTGGTATTCACTCGCTGGGTGATCTCACGCGAATCACCGAAGCCGAGCTACTTTCCAATAAAAACTTTGGTGAGACTTCGCTGAAAGAAGTCCGCGAGATGATGGAATCACGCGCACTGACTGTCGGTCAGTCACTCACGATGGGGAAGCCGGCAGCAGTGCTTTCACATGCTCGCGAAGATGTCGCTCCGGAAGTGCGTGCCAAGTTGGAGATGACGGTTGCCGATTTGAACCTCACGGTTCGGTCGCGGAAATGCCTCTCTCGTTTGGGGATCACGACTGTAGGCGAACTCGTCGCAAAATCAGCCGACGAGTTGCTAACCGTGCGAAACTTTGGCGTGACTTCGCTCAACGAAATTAGAGCCAAGTTGACTGACGTCAGTATGGCACTGCGAAACGACTGATTGCTGTTGCTCAACAACTGGCAAATCAGAAAAGTTCGCTGATGGGTTGACCTCGATAAAGCTCATGCGGGCGTCCGTCGAAATCAAACCACGATGCTTGATGTGGAATCCCCAGTGTGTCGTAGATTGTTGCGGCCACATTTTCCGGAGTTTGTTTGTCGGCGATTGGATATGCCGCCAGCTTGTCAGTCGCTCCGATGACCGCTCCGCCGCGCACTCCAGCACCTGCAAATAGCGCTGAGTTGGTGGGGCCCCAGTGATCTCGTCCAGCGTCTTTGTTGATCTTAGGCGTGCGGCCGAACTCACCCATCACAATGACCAGGGTTGTCTTGAGCAGCCCGCTTTGAGCCAAATCATCAAGCAGTGCCGAAACCGATTGATCGAAATAGGGGAGCAAATTGTTCTTCAAATTGAGGAAGTTGCGGCGGTGCGTGTCCCACGATGAATTTTTGCCGAGGTTGACCTGGACCAAACTAACTCCCGCTTCAATCAATCGCGCAGCCATGAGCAAAGACAGGCCGAATTTGTTGTTGCCATAGCGAGTAATTATCGCTGGGTCCGCATGTTCGATGTCGAACGCTCTCCGCGTTTTCGGGTCGGCAAGCACTCGCAAAGCTTGCTGTCGGTGCCGATCGAGTCGCGCGGCGTCGGCAGTTTTTTCGAGTTGTTGCTGTTGTTGCTCAATCTCATCGAGCAATCCGACTCGGTCGTTCAGTCGCAGCGAACCGCCGTCAGGAAGGGTCAGCATGGGCGTGTCAAAAATGGTTGCCGAAGCGTGTTCGAACGGCACGTCGTCAAAGCGGAAACAATTCGGGCAGGCACCGTTGCCGAGTGGGCACTGAGCAGCGATGTCGATATGCCAAGATTCCCACTTCGATCCGAGTTTTCCTGCAAATTGTCCCGCACGCATACTTCCCGCTTCATTGATACTGGGTTGAGGCAGCACAACGGCAGGTGGCAAATTATTTCGCCCGCGAGTCGCGTATGTCACCTGCGAGAGCAGCGAAGGCCACTCGTTTGAGCTCGGAGCATTGTTGACGTTGAATCCAGCAGGGATATCCAAGCGACCGGTCAACAGCATGTGACACGCCTCGCTGTGCCCATTGCTTTCCGTTCCGATCGACCGCACGACCGCATATCGCTCGGACTGCTGGGCCAATTTCGGCAGGTGCTCACAGATTGAAAAACCCGGGGTCCGAGTGTCGATCGGAGAAAATTCACCACGCACTGAGTCAGGTGCCTCGGGCTTCAAATCAAAACTATCTTGATGTGACAGCCCACCGCTAAGAAACACAAATAAAACCGACTTCACGGGGGTCACTTGTTGCGGAGAAGCGAAGCTCCGCGCGGTTAACAACTCCGACAATCCCAGTCCCAACAACCCGATCGAACCCGCTTGAAGGGCACTTCTTCGCGACAAACTTTGATACCCAGCAACAGCCGGCTTCGATCGGTTCATCGCTCGCCTCCATCTCTAAAGCGTTTGAAATCAGAAAAGCGTTCGAACTCAGACCAAGAGCCTACGGCTTCTCCTTGAGGTCGCAAGCACAAACCATTTGGCCACAGCCTGGGCAGCCGGAACCGTACTTCTTGAGGACGGCCGCTTGAAGATCGACTCCTGCCACGTTGGCAATCGTTGCCAGCCATGCGAGGACATCAGCGAACTCCATCGCCAGCTCATCGGGAGTTCCCTCTCGCAGAGCGGCAGCGAGTTCGCCAATTTCTTCCATCAACCACATGAATGTCCCATCGACTCCACGAGCCGCGTCTTTGCTGGAGTACATTTTTTCAATCAACGCTTGCAAGTCGGAGAGGCTGAACAATTTCGGCGGATTGGTGGAGGAATTCACTCAAGTTCCTTTCAAATAGGAATCGTTTGGAAGAACAATCAGAAGGCAGTCAGACGACTTGCCCGAAATGGGCGAGCGGCTAAGAATACGCGACCTTTTCACGGACGGGTGCTCTGACCGACGTTTTCGGTGCGAACAGCCGATTCAAGTTTCAGTTTTCGACCAGTTTACTAACACTGGTCCGTGACGTTGATCCCGCCGCTAAACGACTCGTGTTAGCGGCATCGAATTTCACAGGTTGGACATCATGGCCAAAGCCGGTGCTCGGAAGAAGTTGCCAAAAGAAGTTGCCGTCATCAACGCCGACAACTGCACGGGGTGCGAATCTTGCCTCGAAGTCTGCCCGGTGGACTGTATCGTGAAAGTTCCGGGAGCCTCGATCTCGGTGTTGCAGAGTTTCTGTGAAATTGACGTCGAACGCTGCGTCGGTTGTGAGGTCTGCGTGCATATCCCAACCAAGAAGTCTGACCCGTATGAGTTGACCGTCTGCCCATGGGACGCGATTGAGATGATCCCCACGATCAAGGTCGCTCAGTATGTTGCCGCAAAAGGTGGACCCGAAGACTACCTTCGCGACAACTGGGAGCGAGTCGTCGAGCCAGCCATTCGTATGGCCCAACTTGCGGCTGATCAACAAGCATCGTAAGAGAGCCGAATCTTCTCTTTGCCATCACGCCGGGCGTGAAGAGTCGCTCGCTTCACGAAGTGTTAATGAGCGTCCTGCTCATCATGCGAAGCGATGACAACGACGTACTTGCGGCATAGCCGCGTCATTAACTTTGAAGGAGCGTTTTCAGAATGGCTGATGTGAGTCCGTTTCGAGCATTGCGATATGACTTGGCACAAGTGGGCGATCTTTCGGATGTGGTCACTCCGCCGTATGACGTCATCGATAACAACTTCCGCAACGAGCTTTACAAGAAGCATCCTTGCAATGTCGTGCGAGTCGATTTCAACCGCGAAGAACCGGGGGACACATCGCCCGATGATAAGTACAAACGAGCGGCTGGCTTCGTGAAGCAATGGCAAGCGGATCGCGTTTGGCAGCGTGAGCCAGATGATGCATTTTACGTCTATCACCAAGAATTCACTTGGGAAGGAAAGACGTACTGCCGCAGAGGATTCCTCGGCCGCTGTCGGCTAGAAGAATTCGGCAAAGGCTGTGTCTACCCACACGAGCAAACGCTCTCTGGGCCGAAAGCGGATCGGCTGTTGCTGACCAAAGCGACAAAGATGAATCTGTCGCCAGTCTTCGGCTTGTACCCGGACCCGGAAACGAAGGCTCAGACGATCCTCGAAAAAGCGATCGTCGGCCTGACGCCGCTGGAAGCGACCGATCATCTCGGCGTAAAGCACCGCATCTGGCCGGTCACTGATCGCGATGCAATCAACCAAGTCCGTGAGTCGCTCAAGCCGCAGCCAATCTTCATCGCTGACGGGCATCACCGCTACGAAACCTCCTGCAACTACCTCCGCGGATTGAAAGAGCAAGGCCAAGACATTGACGAAAATCATCCGGCCAACTTCGTGCTGATGATGTTCGTCGGCATGGGCGATCCGGGGCTCGCGATTCTGCCGACGCACCGGTTGTTTTCAGGCCTGCCGGAACTGACGGCGGAGGAATTGACGGCCGCCTTGAGCGACAACTTCCATTTGGAAAGATGCGGAGCGGGTGCTGATGGAGCGAAAGCCGCGTGGGAAATGGTTAGCGCGGACGGCGGACAAAATGTCTTCGGCTTCGGCACGATCAAGGACGGTCAGTGGCTCTTCGGCCGAGTGACCGACGCCAGCCCAATGCAAACGCTTGCTCCCGATCAAAGCGACGACTGGCGCGGCCTCGGCGTCGCGCTGCTGCACAAGTTGGTGGTCGAGCACTGTTTGAAGAAGGCGTATCCCGACGCGAACCCAACCTTCAAATTTCCACACATCTTGGAAGAAGTCATTGAAGCTCAACATGCGAAGACCTGTCAGCTTGCGGTGCTCGTTCCGCCTGCGGAGATCGATCACGTCCAAGTGATTGCCAGCAAACTGGAAAAGATGCCGCCGAAGAGCACGTTCTTCTATCCGAAGCTGCTGACTGGATTGGTTTTTAATCCGTTGGAATAGCCGAGCTGTTTCCTGCCTTTCAGCACGACGCCCAAGCGGGCGGTGAGTAGATGCCAACCACTCGCTTGCGCGTCGTGCTGGCTACTGGATGAGGCAACGAGGCATCGAACTTGTCCGATGGTTTGTGTTCTGAGCGCGAGTCTCTTCAAATCTCCGGTCCTTCGAGGCGTCTGCGAACGTCTCGCGATCCCACCGAGTTGAAGTTGAAGGAGACTTTTGCCATGCCCCGCCTCTTGCTTGTGCTCGTGCTGTGTTTGACCGGTTCGCTCGCGTTGGCCGACGTGCGCGTGTTGCCCGAGGGCGAAGCGCCGAATGACAAACGGTTGGGTGTGTTGAAAGACCTCAATGGCTACTTCCCGTTGGAAGTCCCCGCCACGAAAGAAGAGTGGGCCAAGCGAGCCGACTACGTCCGCAAGCAGGTGTTGATATCGCAAGGTTTGTGGCCGATGCCGACGAAGGCCGCGCTCAAACCGGTGATTCACGGCAAGGTCGATCGCGACGACTTCACCGTCGAGCGAGTTTATTTCGAAAGTGCTCCCGGCTTCTTCGTGACAGGGAGTCTGTTTCGCCCGAAGGGGAAGAGCGGCAAGTTGGCTGGCGTGTTGTGTCCTCACGGGCACTGGGCCAACGGCCGCTTCTACGACGCGGGCGAAGCGGCGGTGAAGCACAGCAGATCGTCGTCGGCGCCGAGCGATTTGAACTCTCCGGACGATATCCGTTGCAGGCCCGCTGCATTCAGCTCGCGCGGATGGGTTGTGTTGTCTTTCACTACGACATGATCGGTTACGCCGACAGCACGCAGATCAGCTTTGAAGTCGCGCATCGTTACGGCGAACGCCGCCCCAGCATGGAAAAGGCCGACGCGTGGGGCCTCTTCAGTCCGCAAGCGGAACTCCGGCTGCAAAGCGTGATGGGTTTGCAGACGCTCAATTCCGTTTGTGCTCTCGATTTCATCCAAAGCTTGCCGGACGTTGACCCGAACCGCATCGGCGTCACCGGTGCGAGCGGCGGCGGCACGCAGACGTTCTTGCTCAGCGCGATCGACCCGCGAGTAACAGCGCAGTTTCCGGCGGTGATGGTCTCGACCGCGATGCAAGGGGGCTGCACGTGTGAAAACTGTTCGCTGCTGCGAGTCAACACGGGGAACATCGAACTGGCGGGCCTGTTCGCGCCGAAGCCGCTGGGCATGGCGGCGGCGAACGACTGGACCGTCGAGATCATGACCAAGGGGATGCCCGAGCTGAAGAAGCTCTACGAAATGCTGGGGGCGAAGGACAACGTCTCGGCAGTCGCCTACTTGCACTTCCCGCACAACTACAACCAGCCGAGCCGCGCGGCGATGTATTCGTTCTTCAACAAACATCTGAAGCTCGGCTTCACCGATCCGATTGTCGAAGGGGATTTCAAGCCGCTGTCACAAGCCGAACTGACCGTCTTCGACGCCGATCATCCGAAGCCGCCCAGCGGCGATGAGTTTGAACGCACGCTGACAAAGACGCTCGCGGCGGATGACGCGAAGCAACTCGCGGCCCTCACGCCGACCGATGCGAACAGCGCCACGAAATTCCGCGATGTCGTCGGCACCGGCTGGAAGACGCTCATCGGTCGCGAACTCCCCGCGTTCAAAGAGATCGAACGGACCAAGCTGAAGAAGGAAGACCGCGGCAACTTCTTCTACTTCGGCGACACGATCCAACTGAAGAAATACAACGAGCAACTGCCGATCGTCTTCCTGCACCCGAAGACGTGGAACAAGCAAGTCGTGGTCTGGATCGACGAGTCGGGTAAGTCGGGCCTGTTCAACGCGGACGGGACGCCGAAGTACGAGATCAAATCGCTGCTCGATGCCGGCTTCAGCGTCGCGACCTGTGACGTCTTCGGCACTGGCGAACTGATTCCCGCCGGAGCGGCGGCTCCGTTGCGCAACCGCAAGGTCAACACGCCCCGTCAATTCGCCGGTTTCACTTACGGCTACAACCACGCGCTG
>JAPLNX010000182.1 GCA_026400935.1 Planctomycetia bacterium
CCACCCGAACCGATCGTCGTTCATCTTTTCCACGGGCATCTGAAACAAAATGTCGGCCGCCGTCCGAGCGGCCCATTCCGGAATGTTGCTCAGCGCCACCGCCGAATACGCCCGAGCGGCCACCAGCAGACTCAGAATCGTGCCGTGTGGGAACTCCGCCTGCGGATCCACCGGCAGATGCTGGTCAATGATCGCCGCCACGCCCATGCGTTTCAGCAACGGCGCAATCACAGCGAGGCTCCCCATCGCCGCGCCTTCGACGTCGGTGTGATTTCCATACCAAGTCCCGTCCATGCGTGGTGTTTAGCGACCGCTGGCGGATAGCGCCAGTCTGTTCTCTATGCTATTTTACAAGGGTGCGGAAAATGGGTTTAACCGCAACGCCAACGGCGTGCGCGCACGTGCCCACCGCGTGAAGAATAACAGCGAACTGCGTGTGCCGACCATGAGGTTGAATTCTGATGCAGGACGTTCTCAACCGACGAACTCGTTGCCGACTTTGCGTGCTCGCTCTGGCTTGTCGAGGTTGATGCCGAGATTGATTCCTGTTTCCACGAGGATGTTCCAGCCGGCGGCCATTTGGACGAAGCCGGATAAGTCACCCGCATCAGGGATTAGAATCGTTGGGAACGGCGTCGGTTGCGATGCGATCGCGATGACCGTCAGCTTGACTCCCTTCACAAGCACGTCGTCGAACTTGGTCATTGAGCCGGCATAGGGATCGATCCAGATCACAACGTCGCTGGGTTCCATGACCTCTTCGATGCCGTGGACGGCATAGGTTCCTTCGAGGAAGTCCGATCGCTTGCGAGTGATCTCGTTGGTCTTCAGCGTCAGTTCCTCGGCCACGCCATCGTTGCGTCCGGCCCAGTAAATCGTGCGGGCGTTCGTCAGCTTAGTGATCAGGTCTGATGGAATCGGGGTGGTAAGTGCCTGCCGGAATTGCTCACCGAGCGTCGCGAGTTTTGAAGTGAGTGTTGGCTGCTTGGCAACGTGCTCGAATAACGCTCGATGAAACAGCGCTTGCTCAATCACACTCTTGGTCGCAGCGACGGCGCCTTCGGGACCGCACGACAACACGAATGCGCGATGTGCGAGTGATCCGAGTTTCGAATCAGGAAACGCCGTCAGGCTGAAAAGATGCGAGTGATTTCGCTCGCGAAGCGATTGATACAGTTCAATCACTTCAGCGGTGCGGCCCGAATTCGACAGTGCGAAGACCGCCCAGGCGGCGAGGTCATATTCCCTCGATTGTCGTCCTGCCTCCGTGTGCAACGCGAGCGGCCAACCTTGTCGGCGAGCATGTGCGATGGCGTTCTTCGCAGGGAAGATGCGGCTGGAACCTTCACCGGTCAGAAGCAATTGTCCGACCTCAGCAATCAGGGCCGCGACGTCGGTCGCTTGGTTCGGATTGAACTTCGCGATGATGTTCGGTGTGTCGAGCATGTCTCGCACGAGTGCGAAGCGGCCATATTTTTCGTCTTTTGAATTCATTTTGTTCGGAACTCCTTAAGGGCAGTTTGAGGTACCACAAAGGCACGAAGACACAAAGGACGGACACACTTAAACGATTTCAAGAAGAGCGGCCTGTTGGCCTAATTCGCGTCAGTTGAATAGCGCAGCATTTTTCGCGAACCGCATTTTGATGTTCTCTACTCGTTCGCTCTTCGTGCCTTTGTGTCTTTGTGGTCAATTTTTCAATCATCAATTTACGGCTTGGCTCGGACTAGGCTGAGGTTCGTGTACTTCGGCAGGTCGCCAACGAGCGGGCGGGCGTAGTCGAGGAAGGCTTTGGAGACGAACAGGCCGTCCTTTGAGATGAAGTTGTCTGGCATCGGACGTTCGTGGTTGGCGACTTCGGAAAGCGGCATCGTGCCGAAGCCGGACTTGTACGGCTCACCTGGTTTTGATTCACGTGTGATCGTGACCATGACTCCGCTCGTTCCTTTTTCGGCCAGCTTCACCGCTTGCTTGCCGCAGCCGTAAGCTTCGTTGATATCGAGCTGCACGCCTCGGTCGGCGGCACACATTTGCAACGATTCGGTCACTTGAAACTCACCGCGCCAGCCGAATTCATCGCTGATTAATCGATGTAGTTGCATGGCAGCGCTCGTTCCGCCCATCGCACCGAACTCAACGTTGTTGAACTTGTCGCGAGTCTGTGAAGCACTGACCGGTGTGCCGTCGGCGTTCGTGATCCCTTCGCCGCAAACGATCGATACGAAACCAAACTTCTTATGAGCTTGCGAGACTGCCGCGAGAAACTGATCGCGTTGAAACGGTCGCTCTGGCAAAAGCAGGATGTGCGGTGCATCAGCGGGGTTCGACTTCGCAAGCGCTGCAGCCGCCGGCAACCAACCGGCGCTTCGCCCGACGGTTTGAAAGATCGTGAATTGATCGACTCGCTGCATGTCTCGCGCGAGCAACCCCGCTTGCAACACGCTCAACGCAACGAAACGTGCGGCACTTGGATAGCCGGGAGTGTGGTCAGTACCGAACAGATCGTTATCGACGGTTTTGGAAACGCCGACGCCGTGCATCTCATAACCTTGGCTGCGAGCGTATTCGACCACGCGATGGATCGTATCCATCGTGTCGTTGCCGCCGATCATGAAGAGGTAGCGAATGTCGTACTTCTTGAGGCACTTCAGAACCGGGCCGAAATGTTCCTCTTTCAACTTCAGTCGGCTCGAACCCAGCGCACTGCTGGGCGTGGCCCGCAATCCCTTCCACGTTTCTGGCGGCTCGGTGCTCAGGTCCAACAACACGTTGTTGAGCACCCCTTCAATTCCAAACCGCATCCCAAAGACACGACCGATCGCCTTACTTTTTGCCGCCATCTCCACGACGCCAGCCAGCGACGCATTGATAACAGAAGTTGGTCCACCCGATTGCCCGACTAACGCATTACCTCGAAGCATGAATTGTCCTTAAGAAGTTGAATTCGCGAGTTTTCTGATGTTTTAACAGGAGGGTGTTGGCGACAACTCACCACACGCTTTCAAGATTCTATGATTCCGAAAGGATGGGCCAATTACTTGTCAGCCTTCTTCTTCTTTGGTTCTACAAGATAGGCAAAGAGTAAAATCGGCCACATCATCGCTAGAGTCATGATCACGAAATAGCGAGTGCGTCCCCCGTCCGCTGGTTGTTTTAAGCTCTCCTTCATTCCTTGACGCTTCACGTGCCAATACGCAATGGGCACTCCAACGACAACGTACAATTCAAACCAAAGCCTCCCCATGTCGTCGTTCGGATTCGGCATCGCACGCATCTCCATAGTTCACGGCATTTGAAGTTTCAAAAGAAACACCGCGTAGTGCAAAGGCCCAAATCCACTGAGGCAAGCTCAGTGGGGTTGGGGAATATCGTTTGATTGAAGGGTAGCAAGACTCGCAAGCACGTGGTTCAATCCTACCGGAGTATGATAATTGGCGAAGCTGGGACCACTTGCTGGCGCGTCGTGCTAAGTTCTGGCACGCCGCGATGCTTACTCCAGAAAGAGCCCGTTGAAAAATCAAGCGAGTCTCTCAATGCCAGAATCAATCCTGTATCTCGGCGACACACACCTGACTGATGCGGCAGCGTACTTGACGGGACTGATGCACTCGTGGGGGTGGCGGTTCGATTACCTTCGCAGCGATCAAGCGCTGACGCCTGAGATGCTCGACACACCGCGATCTTTATTCATTGTGAGCGATTACCCCGCCGTACGAATGAGCGAAGAAGTGCAACAGCGATTGCTCGCGCAGGTGAATGAGGGTGCGGGACTCCTCATGATCGGCGGTTGGGAGTCATTTCATGGTCTCGGCGGCGACTGGGATGGAACAGCGCTCGGCAACGTGTTGCCAGTGCAGATCGCCGCGGAAGACGACCGGATGAATTGCGATCAGCCGGTCCTCGTGCGACGAGTCGTCGATCACCCGGTTCTTGCAGGTCTGCCGTGGGATTCGCGTCCTCCGGTCATTGGCGGCTTCAATCGAGTCCTCGCCAAACCCAATGCCAAAGTGCTGCTCGAAGCTCAACGATTTACAGCCCGTCAGCACGACGGAGCGTTCTCGTTTGAGCCACTCGACCAGCATCCGCTCTTGGTTGTCGGAAACCACGGTCGAGGACGTACCGCCGCCTTCATGACCGATGTCGCTCCACATTGGGTCGGCCCGCTCGTCGATTGGGGCCTGCCTCGAGTTACCGGACAAGCACCAAACGCCAACGCGATCGAAGTGGGCGGGGATTACGCGAGATTCTTGCGTCAGCTCTTGAGTTGGGGCGTGCAGAAAGAGCCGTGCATTTAAAAAACAAAATTGGTGGCAGAGACGCCAATTCAGATCCGTTGATTACTGCGGCCAATTTTCATGCACACCCCTCAGTTGCCACGCTGACCGGACTGCGGTGGCTGACTCTGCACAACTTCCCAGTCAGGCAGACTGGTAAAGAGGACGTGCAAGAACGAGGAATCTCGCCGTGGAGCTAGGCCAAACAATTGAACTCATCAGTACGCTTGATAGATTGGTGGCCGATGATGTTGTCTCGCGACGCAGTTTTAGACCTGCGACTCTCTTTCGGGCAGGTTGAATCCTCCCCCCATAAATTGGGACCAAAGGCTCATGGCTCAATCGACCTGCTCTTCGGTGATCTCGCCTGATGTTGGCTCGACCTCGCGTATAGAGGCTCCGTTCCGGTTCACCCGGTTGGAGAACGGCATCAAACGCCGGACGGACAAATTGGCTGAAGTTATCGACGGAAGCGAACCGGGGGCGACATGGTTGTTCGTCTCACCTCACGACGACGACTTGTGTATTGGAGCCGGCTTGACGATGCAGGCCGCTCGGCAAGCGGGAGTGGATGTGCAAGTGCTGATCGTCACTGATGGCTGCTTGGGCTATTGCCGAGCGGAGCAGCGTGAGTCGATCGCAAAAATTCGCCGTGAAGAAACTTACGAGTCGTTTGAGATGCTCGGCATTGCACGTGATCACGTCACCTACATCAACTATCCCGACGGTGGCCTGACTCCGTACGTCGGCCGCCGACCGGCTCGCAATCTCGAACCGGCGATCGAAGGTTATGTCGGTCTACAAAACGTCTTCACGTATTACTTGCGTGAGTTCCGACCGAATTGCGTGTTCGTGCCCACTCCGACTGACCTGCATCCGGACCATCAAATCACGCACAACGAACTGCTCATTAGCCTGTTCCACGCTTCCGGCGACATCTGGCCGGAACTAGGTGCGCCGTTGGCGGTCCCTCAGCTTTTTGAAATGGCGATCTACTGTGACTTCGCCGAGGCCCCGAATCTAGAAGTCCAAGGGAACGCCGACGCCTTCCAACACAAGCTCCGCAGCATCGAAGCGTACCGCTCGCAATTACAAATCGCGTCGCTCGTCGAAAGCATCCGCAACGACGGCCCCTACGAATACCTCCGCGACGTCCATTTCCGCTTGTACTCGTCCAAGAAGTACCGATCGCTATTTGCGGATTGAGTCAATTTGCTCGCCTAACGACCCAAGCTCAGCGACGGCGGCCACGAGGCACGCCGATTGCAACCGCGACGGCCCGCCGCCGTTCGCTGCAGCGGTACGCCCAACATGGGCGTGGACTTGTGGGGTGCCGTTTCCTTTGTTGGAAGCCAGTCCCCTGTACGAAAACGGGAACTCTTGGGATGGCAGGATACCAACTGTCAAATCAAGCTGGGAAGTACGAGGCGAGGGCCACTGCGGTTTGGGTGAACGACCGTGGGGAGGAAGCCTGCGAATGCGTGCGTTACTACCGACACCAATTTGTCGCCGTCGGTCGCATTCACGC
>JAPLNX010000271.1 GCA_026400935.1 Planctomycetia bacterium
GCGCGTCATCAAACGCAAGATGAGCAACTGGTTGAAAAAACGAGACAAACACCGCAATTTCCCGCAGCCAACAAAGACTTTCCGGAAGTCAATCGTCATGCTCGATTGAACGGTATTGCGATTAGCCCGCTCGAAGCTTCGCGTCAGAAAGACAACTCGAAGGTACGGTCGTGGGCCGCCCTCAACTTGGCCCTTGTGCCAAGCGACGAGCGAGTCTTGGTAGGCTTCGTAACGCAACAGCTTCGTGCGAATACTCTGCTCGGCACGCGAATCAACCGACTCGGTGGATTGGTCGATTTCGAAATAGGCGTTGAATTGCTTGCTGCACAGCGAGAACTGGCAGAAGCAATCGGGGTACAGTTTCTGCGAAGCGACTTCGATGATCGCCTCGCCGTCGCCGTTGAAAAACGGAATGTCGATGCGGTCGCGGTGAGCGGCAACGAGCGAATGCACGATGACCTCGGCCAGCGCCCAAGTGTGTTGAAATCGCGAGGGAGCAATCGCCTCGAATCGGGAGCGGTGACCAACGGCGCGAGTTGGTCGCGGACACAAACTCAAGGCTCCAGCGTGACTCACAAACAGTCGCTCGTTCCACGCCTCCTCACACGGCAGATTGTAACCTCGGTGCAATTCTATTCGACCGAGGAGCAGTTCATGGAAGCCGCCCGCGATATCACCGTGCTGCCACGAGGCACTTGCTTCCTCTACATCGCCGGGCAAGGGGTGTCTCGCGTGCAACTGCCACTGGCTCGAAATCCGATCGCCGGTCTGCCTCGCTACGCCGCGAAAAAACTTGCCGAACTCCGTCGTGATATTTTCTTGCGTCCAGAATTTGAGACACCAGAAAACCTTCAACGCCTGCGTTTCGAGTTTGAACAGAAACTCGTGAAGTTTCTCTATGACGCCAGACAATCCAATCAAGCCCGGATCACCGAATCAACTCCTCTCTTGATCGTGCCCATCACAAGCGACAACTCGATCATTCAGATTTGATCATTACCACCACGTTACCCGCCCTGATCCTGCAACCGCGTGACCGTGAAGTTCTGACTTCGCTCGGTGAGAACGGCGTCATGGACACAGACATGCTTCACGCTCATTACTTTTCCGACGTGTCGCATCGCCGCTGCCGACAACGCCTTTGGCTTTATCAACAACACGGCCTCACCCGAACCACCAATCTCAAATTTTGGACCAACGAGAATTCGCAGCGTGCTCCAACGATCCATTCCCTGGCGGAGAGAGGAATCGAGGTCGTCCTGTCGCTCGAAGGCAACCGGCAACTCCGCGTCTCCAAAGGCGAGCCGCAACCGGCGACGATCCATCATCGCCTGCAAATCGTCCACACCAAACTTCTGCTCGATGCCGCTTTCCGTTTGCGCGGACTGACCGCTCCGCAATGGATTCTGGAACAAGATCGCGACCCGGCGGCCAGCAGCGAATTGCCGCCGAATCAACGTCGGCTGCTGTACCACTCATTCCCTGGTCAGCCCCGCTGTACCTGCCAACCGGATGCCGCCTGCCGTTTCACGGTCCCTCGTGAACTCGCCAACCCGAAAGTCGGTGTCAGCGACGTGATCGGCTTCTTTGAAATCGACCTCTCGTCCGAAGGCCGCAAGCAAATCATGGGCAAGCTGCCCGGCTATTCTCGGTTGCTCACCGAGCGAACCTACTGCCGCTACTTCGGTGCGGCAGACAACGCCGTCGTCCGAGTCTTTTGGGTCTGCCGTTCGGCAGAACGCATTCAATCGTTGTGCGAAAAACTCCGCAGCGAACCGATCGCTCAATTCTTTCGCTTCACCGCCATCACCGAATTCACTGCTGAGTCCGCCTTGACCGTTCCCATTTGGCAAGACGTTGCCGGCAAGCGCCGTGAAATCCTCCGCCTACCTGCGGGGAGATAAGCCATGTTCAAAGTTCCCGACGTTGCCAAACAACTGAATTGTTCGATCTCCACAGTCTATGGACTGGTGGATGCCGGAAAACTTGTCGCGTATCGAATCGGAGTAGGTCGTGGTGCTCTGCGGATTGCAGAGAGCGATCTGACATCTTTCTTGGAATCCTGCCGGACCAAGACGGCCGAGAGAACTCCGAAGCCCTCTCGGCCGCATCTCCGACATATCCGTCTTTAGACCGTTGCCCGCGTCGCCTGCTCCAAGAGGAACTTCGGTGCCTGGGCGAGATGTTGATAAACAGAAGCGATCATCGCGGGGCTGGCGTGCCCCATGAGAACGCCCACTGTGACCGGATCAATGCCCAATTGCAGCATTCGAGTCGCATAGCCATGTCGAAAATCATAAAGCGCGTACTTGTGCCCCGATCTATGGGCAAGCCGGATCATCAAGCAGTTGATCGCGAAGGTGTTCAACGGCGACCCCGTACTGGTTCGCAGCAACGGGCCAGTGGGATTCTCTTTCGCGAGCCGACGCACGATTCCCATTGCTTCGCCGGGAAGGTAGACGACGCGGACCTTTCTTTTCCCCTTCGACAGCTTCAGCGGAAACACCAGACGTTGGTTCGCTTCATCAATGTGTTGGGCTTCCGCATTGATCAACTCCTGTGGTCTGGCTCCGGTGAACCATGCCAAGTTCAGCAGGTCTTTGTGTTGCTGTTTCTTCGCAGCCGCCAGCAATGCTTGGAAAGCTTCCGGTGTCACCGGATTCTCTCTCTGCTCGGCAGCCGGGACTTCAAGCTGCGCGATCGGGCTGCGATCCAAGTAACCCTGCGTCACGGCCCATGCCATGCACCGCTTCACCGAGCGGAGATAGTTCCGTCGCGACGTCTTGGAAAACGTATAGCCATCCACCCATTTTTGGACATGATGCGGCCAGAGTTCTGCTGCCAGCATGTCCGGGTACTTCTTCGCGAACCGCTCCAGACGGTACTGGAACCAACCATAGGTTCCCGCCGAACGGTTCCGCTGAACCCAATGCAAAAACTCGTCGATGATCGCCACCACGAGCGATCCCGATGCGACGACTTGCTGTTGCTGCTTGGGCGACGCGAGCAGTTTCGCGTACTGCTCGAAGGCCTTCGGTTCCGTAGGCCGGTGGTTTTTGGTGCGAAAGCGAGTCTGCCGATACCGTTTAAGTATTGGCACTCATGCACTTACAGAATGCGATCCACAACTCTTCGATCCGCTCACATTTCCAGATTCTAGTAGGTTTTACGGCCAATTCCAGGAATTCCGTGCCGGATTCCGTGCCAAGACTGAGCAACGATTGGCTCAAGACGGAACAACGCGGGAGGACTGTGACGCGGGCAGAGCGCCGCTCTTCAAACGCAGAGTGATTCGAGCGTTCTCGCGGCAGCGTGGGGGGGACGTAGCGCTGTACAACGAATGCGTTACTCCTCACCTCAATAGCAAGTTGCGACAATAGCATGACGACAAAGAGTTGGCACCCGTTGCTGGCGTTGATTGCTTCTGGGACGGACAAAGAGTTGGCTCGGTATGTCGAATTCCTGAAGGAAGAGAACAAGATTTTGCGGGCACGAGTTCCCGGTCAGATCCATACCAAACCGGATGAGCGGTCGCGGCTCGTAAAGCTGGGGAAGGCATTGGGCCGTGCCGTCGAAGAGCTGATCACGATCGTTTCTCCGCAGACGTTTTTTCGCTGGTGCCGCGAAGAGCAGTCGGGCAAGAAGAAGCCGAATCCGAAAGGCGGCCAGCGCAAGTCGCGTGAGATTCGAGAATTCGTGATCGAGATCGCGAAGACCACAGGCTTTGGGTACACGCGCATCATCGGTGAGCTGCGGAAGGTCGGGATCAAAGCCATCAGCCGGCAGACGATCCGCAACATTCTGAAGGAAGAGGGCCTCAAACCGGGACCGGATCGGACATCGGACTGCTGGGACAACTTCGTTAAACGGCATGTCGAGACACTCTGGGCCGTGGACTTCTTCTCCGTCAAAACAGTGACCGTCAAAGGTCTTCAGGAAATGTATCTGCTGGCGTTTCTGTGCCTGGAGTAGTCGCGAAGTGATCGTGACTTCGTCCACCCAGCATCCGAATTCCGCTTGGGTGGTGGAACAGACGAAAGTGTTCCTTGATCAAACGATGAATCGCGAACAAAAACCGTCCATTGTGATGCACGATCGCGACACAAAATTCACCAAGGAATTCACGGCCACTTTGAAAGCCAAAGGTGTCCGAACAAACGTGCTTCCCATTGCCTCGCCTAATTTGAACGGCAGGGTCGAAAGATTCATTCAGACCATCAAATACGAGTGTCTTTTCAAGTTCATCCTGTTTGGTCAGCGGCACTTGGACCACGTCGTTTCGGAGTTCGTGGACTTCTACAACGGACGACGCAGTCACATGGAGCGTGATCATCTACCGCCAATCCAGGTGGTTCCCGAGGAGGTTCCCAAACTGAACCGCGATCAGATCATGATCCGGTCCTACGTCGGTGGGCTGGTGCAATCGTTTGAACGGAGAGCGGCATAGCCAAGGAAATGACGCCGTAGGTTGTTCGCTTTTTACGAACCTGTCTTGTCAGTTCGTATTTTACGAACCACAATGCGTCCTCTTGCCGATAAAGGAATGGTCGGGGAGAGAACATGCGGGTCATCAGCAAAGCTCGACTGAAACAGTTTTGGATCGTTTCTGGTCAGCAGGACTCGGAAGGGCCGTTGCAGGCTTGGTACACCCATGTCAGCAAGAAAGCGGTGTCTTGGCATTCGTGGGGCGACGTGAAAGCGGAATTTGGGACCGCCAGCTTGGTCGGTAATTGCGTTGTCTTCAACATCGGCGGCAACAAATACCGGCTGGTGACGAGAGTGCTGTATCCCAGCCAAAAGGTCTTCATTCTGAAGGTGATGACTCACAAAGAATACGACGAGGATAAATGGAAGCATGACTGTGGTTGCTTCGCTGCTCCTCCTGCCGGTCACTCACTCACACTGTCGTCTGCGAAGAAAAGAAAGGCTCGGTAAATCATGGCTACGAGGACTAAAATAAATCGCCGCCGTAAAGTCGCCGACAGTTACCTGGTGTTGATCATGGAGTGCCCGCTGGCCTCCATCAAATCCGAGAGCCAACTGGCTGCGGCACAAGCCATGATCGACCGTCTATTGACCCAAGGGAAAATGGACGACGGCGAAGAGATGTATCTGGATGCGTTGAGCGACCTTGTCGCTGCCTACGAAGACCTGCATTACTCGATTCCACCAGCCTCAGATGCGGACATGCTTCGGCACTTGATGGAGGCTAAAGGAGTGACACAAGTCGAGCTGCACCGTGGAACTGGGATTCCAAAATCCACCATTTCGGAAGTTCTGGCCGGCAAGAAACCCTTCAGCAAAACCTTGATTCGGACGCTGGCGGATTTCTTCCAGGTGGACACCAGCGTGCTGGCCTCGAATCTGTAATGACAACACAAAGCCAGGAGTTAATTCAAGAGGCTCAAAACCATCCAGCACCACTTCAGCATGAGGTCGCACGTTGGCGGGCCGGTGAAATCGTTTGAGCGAAGAGCGGCGGAATTCGACGAAGGCTGACGAAATGTCGGCTTCTCCGTGTGGCAGATTGACTCACAGAACCGATGAAGTAGTATGTGTGGCTGTTAGCCACACAGTCACTCCAAGCGAGCAAGGCCGAGTTCATGACCACCATCACCCGGAATGATGCACGGATCAATGTCCGACTCCCCAGCGAACTCAAGCAGACCATTGAAGACGCAGCCACGGCTTTGGGCCAGACGGTCAAGGAATTCGCGATCTCGACGGTCGTTCGAGAAGCTCGACAAGTCCTCCAGGATGCCCAGGTCACTCGTCTGTCGAATCGAGATCGAAACCGATTCCTGAAGGCACTCGACGACGCGGATGCTAAACCCAACGCGGCCCTCAAAGCCGCTGCCCGTCGTTACGGAAAACTCCGTGGCTAACTCGCCATCATCTCTCTGGTCCGTGGAACCATTCGACCGACAGCAGCACGACCGATCGGGCTTCGATTGCGGGATTCCTATTCTGAACGAGTGGCTCGCGACGAAGGTGAGCCAGTTTGAAAAGAAGGATCTGGCTCGGACCTACGTGCTCGTTGAGGCCGGGAGCACTATCGTCAAAGGCTACTACGCCCTTTCTAACCACACTGTGGCCTATGAGTCTTTGCCCGCAGATCAGGTCAAGGGCCTGCCTCAAATCGACATGCCTGTCGTGTTGATCGGAAAACTGGCAGTCGATCGTTCCTTGCAAGGACAAGGACTTGGAGAGTTCCTGCTGATCGACGCCCTCAGAAGAGCGGAATATCTTGCGACGAAGATCGGGATTCGAGCAGTCGAAGTCGATGCCCTCAACGATGCCGCAAAACGCTTCTATGAGCGGTACGACTTCCTCTCCCTGTCAGATGATCCTCACCATCTCTTCCTGCCCATTAACATCATCCGCAAGCTGCAATTGCCACCGCTGTAGTGGGCAATTCTGAATGTTGCTCGGTCCCCAATCGGCGGGCTGGTGCAGTCCTTCGAGCGGAAGCAGGCTTGAACCAAGCCGTTTCTGGAATTCTTGAAAGTCCCGGCATTCCAAAAGTGAATAGTCAGCGTTTGGGGATTTTCGAAACGAGCGGAAAGAAGAAAGAAAATCACAACCCCTCATTCCTCCAGCAAGTTATGACACACGTCTCTGGCTGAATTCGGCAGCTCTGATTGCACGCCCTACCTGGTGTGCGACTCGATGCTTTGCAGTTTTCGCTGACACAGTCAGCCCTGCAAATCACGAGATCGTCACAGGTCGAAAGGACCATGCAAATGAGCCAGAAGTCGAAGCCTCGTGATGCCCGCTGGACGGAGATCTACACGCAGTTGCAGGAGGACAAGGTTGAGTTCTTTCTCAACACTCAATTGGAGCCGACGGTCAGGATTCCGACTGACGGGTTCCAAACCGAATGGCCGGTTGACAGCCTGAGGTTTCAGGATCTCTTGGTCTCGATGTTCTACGAGATCAGCAACGGAGGCATCCTGAAGTCCAGCGACCGGGATTTTCTCATGGCACAAATCCGTGAGGAATGCCGAAAGGGCGGTCGAGAGTTGACCGAACCGGAAGCTGCGAAAACCGACGAGGATGTGATTGTCCAAACGGTCGTCGCCTTGATGAATCGGGAGCCTAAGTTCTCGGATCAGACGGGCGTCCTCAGCAAGAAGCTCCAGGCAATTCAGACTGCGAATTCCCTGTCTCATTCTGAGGGAATTCCGACCTTCACGAACATCTTCAGCCGAAAGCTGAATCGTCTGATCCCTGTCCTCCGGGGCTACGGCGTTGAAGTCGTGATGGAGCACAAGGAGAGTGGCAGCCACTGTACTCTCACGCGGATGGAGTCGTTCCAGAAAGAACCGCTTCCCGAGGAAATCGTGCCTGACGGTTCCACCAATGAATCGTCAGCCGAACCGTCAGGTGCCCAGGTCTTTGAACGGGGCCAGTGAGCCGAAGAGCTCCGTTGCCGCGAAGAACGGAGGTGCGAAATGAGCTGGTCACCAAGTCCTAGTTGGATTCAGCGGTGGTACCCCAGTCGGTGGTCAGAAATTGTCGGAAACGCCGCGATGATTCAGGTCTGGCTGAATTTCATTGCCAACGGACCGTGCAATGCTTTGTTCACCGGCCAGAGTCGAACCGGGAAAACTCGCACCATCAGCCTTGGTACTCGGGCTCTGGTATGCACGAACCGGACGGCCACACATGACCCTTGTGGACATTGTGCGGCCTGCAAGGCACTCGGCGATGGTAAGACAGAGCTTTGGGGAACATTCAAGAATCTTTGTGGAAGCGACTACTCGCTGATCCCAATCGATTGCGAGAAGGTCACTTCTGAGGAGTTACGTGAACTTCCCTACGAAGGCAAACTGGATGGCAACAAAGTCATCGTCTACCTGGACGAGATCGCTGCCCTGCGTCGTCGTCGGCTAGAAGGCATGTTGCTGAAGCTGATCGATGAAACTCCGGCGATCTGGATTGCCTCGGCCATTTCCCTGAAGCGGACCAAAGGGATTCGAAAAGGGGAGTGGTCTGAGCGTATGTCCAAAGAGATGAGGGGGCGGTTTGCCATAAAGGTAGGCTCGTCACACCCTCATGCGGATGATCTCCAGCCATGGATTGTGGCCCGCTGTCAGGAATGGAACATCACCATCCTGGAACCAGAGATCACAATCCCGGAGATGATCCGAAGGACTTGTCGGCGAGTGGGCTATCTGATCCACATGTTGGCCGAGGCCGCCACCAGGGCGTTCCGCTCCATCGGTCCAGATGATGTCAGAAGGTTCAACCTGGATTCACAAGACTGATCCAGGAGAGTGATTGCCCATCGCACCAGCAGCCTCGTGTTCCTTCGGGAGCACGAGGCTGTTTTCGTTTGGTCGCTCACAGTTCGTTTGCTTATGAGATTTGCTCAGCCTCGACACCTCGCCTGGATTCTCCTGGATTCCGAACCATCTAGGGATAATTGGATGCGGTAACTGGAATTGGTGACAGGGATGCCGAAGCTGCTGCGGATGATGAAACAGCTTGGACAACCCCGAAAGGCTACAGACGGAGCTGCACCAAACCGTTTTGGCTTTGCCGCCACTTACTTCGAGCAACACGCTCAAAACAAAGAAGCAAAATCTCAGGAAAAACAAACACAAGAACAAACAGAAAAACAAAAACCAGGATCAGGAAAAGAACAAGCAGAACAAAAATGAAATGCAGGAGTGGAATCAGGAAAACAAAAAGGACAGGAATCAGAAACAGGAAAAGAAACAGACTCAGGACAGGAAACACAGGGCAAAGTAGACATCAAGGGCAAGGGATTCTGAAAGAAGGAAAAGGGATCTTGAAAGAAGGGAAAGACAACCACTTCAGGAGAATGTTTCAGGCATGGAAGGAACCTGAAGTGGTTGTCCTCCTGATCGCTTTTTGAAAAGGACAACAAATCTATGAGCACAGCCACCGACCATGCGGCGTTGCCGCCAGTCAGAGCTTTCTGCAAAGGCAAAGATGGCAGGAAACCCGAAGGGACAAAGACCCTCCAACTCTTCCTGCCAATGCCGTTGTATTTCCATGTTCAGGCCCAGGCCGCTCTCTCCCAACTGGACATTCGAAACTACGTTGGGAAGTTCCTGGAGGAAGCATCCCCTCTGACTTCGACAACGAACTGAGAATCATCGACCTGACCTCCCGAATGGGTCTGGTCGCCAGAGCAACCCTGAAACAAAGACTGGGCACGTTCCGTGACGAACCACAGAAGAATCATCCAGCATCGAGATTGGCTTGGGCCAGAACTTGAAATGAAACAAGTCTCAATCTGGATCGAGGCAACCAATGGATTTGAATCTGAGGAGATGGAGTTCGTGGTCAACTTCGCCACTGTGGTCAAGAAAGTTGAAGGAGTAACTCGGAAGTGGAAATCAACGAATTGCCACTACTTCAATCCCTTGGTCACGGTGACCTGTCCAAGTCCAATGAGTCTGTTCATTCAAGTACTTCCATTCCCTGAAGCAGGAGAAGAGTCACGCAATTGGAACTTCCTTGGAGAGCGATTTGGCGTCGATTCCACACGGTTAAGCGAAAGTCGCGAGCAGGGCACTGAGGTTCTTTGGACTTCATTGCCCTGTCCATTTTCTAGGCACTTCAATGCTTCATTCTCGTCATTCGTGAAGGTCGCACATTGATGCCGTGAACTTCCCCCAGCTAATGAATCATTCGATTCACCAGAGAAGAAAGCAGAACGGAAATCAACCGGAGTGGATGGCAGGACGCATTCGAAACCCACAACGGTGCTCGCCTCGGCGAGCGTGATCAACGCGAGTGATCACCACACCTCTGATGCTGAAGCCCAAGACAAAAAGGCTGAAGTAAAAGAACAAGAATAACCAGGATTACAAACAGGACTAAAGACACATTAAAGACATGAATTCACAGGACTAATAACAAGCAAATTCAAGGGCAGGCAAACAAGCAGGGTAACAGGACAAAGGAATCACTTTTCAAGTAGGGAAATCAAGGTCGAGTCGGATCGACC
>JAPLNX010000310.1 GCA_026400935.1 Planctomycetia bacterium
CGACGTTTGCGGGAACGGCACCGTTGGGCTGACCGAACTGGTTACGAAGTTGTTGCAGGTTGTGATTCAGCTTCGTTCCCGTGTTTCGTAGAGTCGTTCGCGTGCCGGACATCCAACCAAGTTCTGATGCCGTCAATGCCTTCTCTCCCACGAAGAGCGTTGAGGCACTGCCGTCGGTGATCGACTCAAACGAGACCGCGTGATTGAGCACGAGGACGCCATGATTGCCGTGATCGATCGCGGACTCTTCGTCGTGGTGGCAACCGGCATAGCTATTGATTCCGGGTTCGGTGGTATTGTAGCCGTTGCGACCGTCGCTCGGACAAAGATACGCCGGAACCAATGCCTTACGAGCTTTCTCGTTCTTCGCGTCATAGGCACCGACGGAGAAATCAACATGCGCGTGCAGCGAGGCTTGCTCCAAGAATGGCAGCAACTGAGTGGCCCAACTCATGTGGTAGCCCTGCGGTTCGGAGCGGACCGGGCCGGTCGGATTGACGCTGCCAGGTGGTAAGACTTCGTGAGCCTGATCGTAGTTGTGCAATGCCAGGCCGATCTGAGCCATGTTGTTTTTTCACTGACAGCGTCTCGCCGCTTCGCGAGCTTGCTGCACGGCAGGTAACAGCAACGCAATCAAGATTGCGATGATCGCGATCACGACCAGCAGTTCGATAAGCGTGAACCCGGCCGGCTTCTTAGCACGGCGAGCCACAACAGTTGTTCGATGAGCATTCATAGGCATGACCAGGACTCCTCATAAATAGGCCGCAGTGAAACGGCAGGTGACGATTTTGATGACAAACGATCTCTTCAACCCTCACCGAGCTTGCCTCGGTGAAATCGGGCTTCTGCACTACGCAGCCTGACGCACGAAAACTCAACAGGCATAGTGCTGAAGCCTGTTAACCACCGAGGCAAGCTCGATGGGGGTTGAGAACTTGGTCGCAATTGACCAATGACCAACTCACAAATCCACGAACCTCACAACTCGTACGCGAGCACGTTGCTCAGACTCAGCCGGCATGTCGGCGATGACGGTGACTTGGCGACGCTGCGGTGAGTTTTCAACCGGTTTGACCTCAATGCTGACGTTCGCCGCGTGACGTCCGCCGAGTTCTTTGGCCGAGACTGGCCAACTCCGGCCAGTGAATTTCGGATCAACTTTGAGCAGGGCGGCGGCTTCGTTCACGCCCGACTCCGCCAACCAACGAGCTTGGGCATGGAACTGTTCCTGTTCCGCTTGTTGGCGTTGAGCCATCGTCAGCTTGAGCAGCGACATTCCAAGTGCCGAAGCCAACCCGACCGCAGCGAGAACGATTAGCAACGCCAAGCCGCGACGTTGACTGGTGTTGATTTCATTTGCATAGCAAACACGTTTCACGATCGGTCACTCCAATGTTCGGAAAGTCGTAGAACAGGCGGCTCGCCTGGTGGATTCGTGCTTTTGTGGCCCGGTTTTCCAAGCCGGGCGTATCGCGTAGCCCGGTTTGGAAAACCGGGCTACGAAAAAATAGCTCTACGAAAAATCACAAACTCTCTGGTTTCTTAGTTTCTGTTTCTGAACTCGTTTTCTCAAAGCGGTGATCGCGACCGATGACCGCTAACTGAGTGTCTTCACGCAATGGGACTGGTGTTGTCGGTGTTGGTCGAGGTGAGTTCGGGTGCTGGCAGATTAGTTTTGCAGGTTGATTCGTCGTCAACGATTTCGCGTCGGCCTCAAAGCGGACGTTCCAATTGGGAAGCCGATAAGTTTCCGTTCGCACGAGCTTGTCGCCGTCAGTTTCGCGGCGAATCACTTCGTTCTTATTGGCGACATACGTAACGCGGTGTGTGGCGGCAGCCGATTGCAGAACGAACGTCGGAACGTTGTCTTGCAGAGTGATCTCCGCCGAGAGTGCGGCATGAGCATCACGCCGCCAGTCGTCAGTCAGTTGTAGCCATTGATGGTGCATGACCCACACACCGGCCGCTCGACCTTGAGCACGCATCATCGAGACCATCGTGGTGATGACCGCCGTCGTCAAAAATCCGAGCGACGTGATTACGACCAGCATGTGAATCAGCGACGTGCCGCGACGATGTTGGTTTGTGGCGCACGCGGCTCGCGTGCAGTCAGTAGAACGCTGTCGTTTTGCGAGAGGTAATTCAACGCACGCGAGCCGCGTGCGCCACAGGCAAATGGAGTTATTGTTGCGTTTCATGGCCTCACCTCTGCATTTGGCTTGTTGTCCATCGTCGGAAACCAGGCGACCAACCGGACTGTCTTCGTTGGCTGACCGATATGCGGCAGCCAGGTGATTTCCACGGTGACACGCTTTGTCACGTTCAGCTCCGTTTGCTTCTGTTCTTCAACGGTCACTCGCAATTCCGGCTGCCGCAGGTGCGACTTCACGGTATCAGACAGCGGGTGTTTGCCGAGTTTGTCGGCGACAAAATCCTGCGACGGCCATTGCGAAAGTTCTTCCATCACATTGTCTGCTTCACGCAGCGCGAGCAGATGCAGGTCGGTGTCGCGCTGCTGGCTATGAACGCCACGCATCAGTGGGATGAAGGTCGTCAGCACTGAGCCGAATACCAGAACGGCGACGAAGATTTCAAACAGCGTGAAGCCACGTCGCGGTTGTGATTTCGGTTTTGGATATTGAGAGCGTTTCATGATGGGAGACGCAGTTCATAGGAAAAATGGGAGTAATGCGAATCATGGGCTGCGGACCAATCAGAGATTCATCATTCCCATGAATCCTATCAGTCCCATCGATCGCGTAACCGACAACAAACCAATCTTCAACTCAGATCATTCAGCAACTTCACCATCGGCATGAAGAATCCAAAGCACACAAACCCAACCAACAGACCGAAGGTAACCACGAAAAACGGGACGCAGACTGCCTCGAAAACTCGGCGACGATGCACCATGCGGCGTTCCTTCGCTTGGGCCAAAGCAACCAACGCCCAGGATAAGTTGCCCGCTCGTTCGGAGACTTCCAGCAGTCCGACATCACGAGCGTTCAGCAGGCCCACTTCACGCAGTGCCGGCCAAATTCCCATGCCGGCCGAGACTCGTCCGAGTACTCGTTCAAGGCGACCGCGAATGTCTGCTTGATGATGATGCAGAACCATCGGTTGCAGCGCCGTTTGCCACGGCATTTTCGCTACGACAGCGTCATGCAGTCGCCTCAGTAGACGCGGCACTTCTGCTCGACGACCGAAGCCGAGCAGCCAACTCAAACGTGTCTCAGACCAACCGCGTGAGAATGCCTCACCGAAGGTCCACAGCGGAACCAGGAAAAACAGCGGACCAAAGAGGTATCCATAATTGACGAAAAAGTCCGCCACTTGAATCAAGGCGATTGTCGCGCTCGGCAGTTCGGTGCCGAAACCCATGAAGATCGCTTTGAACTTGGGGACGATGTAGTACATCAAGAACATGACGATGTTGGCACCCACTGCCAGCATCGCCCACAAGTACAAACAAGAACCCGCCGCTGAACTGACCGCATCGCCGCGCAGCGATTTTGTCTGCCTCACGGAGAGATCACGCAACACGTCAGAAAGCGTCCCTGCCTGCTCGGCCACTCGGATGGAAAGCACGGTTGATTCCGGCAGCAGCTTCGGTTGAGCATCCAACGCATCGGCCAACGTGCTCCCTTGCGACATCGCATGAGCGACCGCCAACAACCGTTCGCGATTTGCACCCGGATGCGACTTTGCCCATGTCGCGAGTTCCGCCGCCAATGGTCGTTGCTTGCGAACGGTCAGTGTGAGAAACCATAACAGTTGTGCTCGATGAGCTTGAAATCTGGCGGTCCAACGAATTCCTTTCAGTACCACGAAAGCGATCGCGACTAATCCGAAAACAGGAATCAATAACGGGCCAACTTCCTGAGCCGATTCGGCTAATAACACCAACGCAACGAACGTGACAATCAAACTCAGAACGATGAGCCACGCCGAATTGGACCGGCCTAAGCTCGCGAGTTGTCGGCGGAGTCGGTCCTGCAAAGCCTCGACGGAATCAACACCCGCTGGCAACCACTCTTTTGTGTCGGGCAGCCCTTCTTTAGTCAGTTGTCGATCAGTCACCAATTGCTGGACCAGACGGCACACCATATTGCTGGGATAGCCGATGGCGAGTTGGATCAAACACCCAAAGACTCCAGTGAACGTCAACAGGAGTTGTTCTGGTTGTTGTTGCGGCTGCGGGAAAAGTTCAAAAGAGACGATCAACGCCAAGATCACGAAGCACCAGACGGCGACTGCAATGCGACTGAACTTTGCGAACAACAGAATCTCCGGCGGCGCGGAATTGGTCAGCAGCCATTCGCGAAGCCGTCTCACAACTCGCCTCGTCCAGACGAGCTGATACAGCGAGCCGATCGACATGAGGCCGAACACAGAAAATATGATCAACGGATTCACGGTGGTCCGTTCCTTTATGTTGAAATAATTTGACGTCACACAGTTCCCACCGAGTTTGTCTCGGTGGATTCGGTCTTTTGCACTACGCGGCATTTCAAGAGGCGTTTCAATGCAGCTGACACTTCAATTCGACGTAGTGCAGAAGCCTTGGTCCATCGAGGCACGCTCGGTGGGGGGCTTCGAGGGAATAGCTAACTCAGGTCATTCAGTAATTTGATCATCGGCATAAACAACGCGATCACCGTGATCCCGACCACGCCGCCGAGCAACACGGCGACGGCCGGTTCGCACACGACGGCCAGCGAGTGGGAATGCACACGGCTCTGCGCGGAGAGCATTTCGCTCGCCGTTTGCAGGCCGTCGGCAAAGTCGCCGTCTCGGTCGGCCCAATGAAACAGATGCAACAAGTCATTCGGAAACCGCCCGGTACCGATCGCCGCTTCAGACAACGATTGGCCGGAATCAACACGCATCGCCAAATCAAGACAGGTCGCTCGCAAGTCGGTGTCACGCACGCCGCTGGCTGCCAATCGAATCGCGTCGGACAATGGAACTCGATGTTGAGTCAACAGGCTCAACAAGCGGCAGAAGTCACCCAACGCGGCCGAGCGACGCGCTTCGCCGAACAGCGGCAAACTGCTCGCGAATCGATCGCGAATCTGGCTCAATCCCAATGGGTCGCAAGCATACCACGCGATCCACATGGCAATTACCGCGATCGGCATGAACCACCAACCGAAGCTCTCCATCACGTAGGAGACGTTCAAAACAAAGACCGTCAAGCCGGGCAACTCAGTCCCGAAGCCGATGAAGATGTCACGCATCTGCGGAACGACCCATGTGGCCAAGAAGCTCAACACAGACCAGGTCGCCACACCCAACAAAACGGGATACGCCAACGCGACGCGCATTTGCCGACGGATATCCGCGCTCGTTCGCAAATGCACGACGCACTCGCTGAGCAATTCCGAAAGCCGCCCTGTTCGCTGTCCCGCATCCAGAATGGCAATGAAGAAACGCGGCCACGAACCGTCCGCTTCCCGTGCGATGTCACTCAGTGAATGGCCTTGGTCCAACCGATCGCTGACCGCTAGCAACCAATACTTCACGGACGACGACGGAACTTCTTCGCTCAACGCTCGCAAGCCGGCAGACAACGGCAGTCCGGTTTGCACAACGTTCGCCAGCTGTCCTGCTAACATCGCCGCGTCCGCACCCTTGATGCGTCCCAGTGGAATCTGTTGTTCCGGTGGAATCACGTGGCCGGTTGAGTCGTCGATCACTCGCACTTCTAGAACCTTCAGCCCGCGAGCCGTCAGTTCTCCTCGTGCGGCGTCAGCCGACTCGGCAGACAGTTCACCGTCGAGCGGTTGCCCGTTTGCATCAGTGGCTTGAAATCGAAACCGCGTCATCGCGAGTTACCTTGAAACGTAGCACAGGCGGCTCGCCTGTGATTTCATTGAAGAGCCGACACAGGCGAGCCGCCTGTGCTACGGATTAAACCCACCCAACCGTCCCAATAATTGCGACATCGGACCAAACACCGTCACCGCATATCCCAGTACTGCACCGCCGCCGATGATCACAACCAACGCCGATGGCAATACCACACGTAGCCAGTCAGATTGCGAGCCCGCTCGCTGCCGTAAGACCGTGGCGACCTGACGCAATGTCGCGACAAGGTTTCCCTGTCGCTCACCACTAATCAGCATCCACGACAAGAACGGCGGCAGCTCACGACCCACGACTAGGCAGTCCGCCAGCGAATGTCCGCTCCGAACTCCGTCGGCGATGCGTGCGGCGACTCGTTGCAGTTGCATATCACCCGCTGCGTCCGCTGCTAACAACGAGGCTTCGGGCAGAGAGACTTGGTGCTCCAACAACATTGCCAGCAGATCGCAGAAGTTTGCTCGGCGAAAGTTTGCCACGATCGAACGCAGCCCAGGAATTGCATTGAACGCCGACCACGCCGTTACGTCTGTGGTCCCTTTCAAGCCGAATCGGCCGCGCGTCGATGTACACCACCAGCCACCCAACCCGACAACGATCGCTGGCATGATCCATGCCCAAAACCAAAGCCGTTCTCGCAACCATTCCAAACGTTTGAGCCACGCAGTTTCAGGCAATTCCAACCAATAGAACGCCCCATTCAAACTTGGCACGAAGAAGCTGATCACGCCCGCAAATAAGAACGAGGCAAGCAACAACACCAGCGCCGGATACAACAACGCTAAGTCGATCCGTCGTCGCAACTGCAATGTCGATTGAGCGAACCCCGCCAACGCTTCAAGAGCTTCCGGTAAGCGCCCGGTGCGAGTCCCTGCAATCACGACTGCTCGATAAATACGAGGTAAATCGGCACCCTCCAGTTCCAGCGCATCTGCAAACGTTCGTCCTTCACGCAGTCGCTGAGCCAAACGCAGCATCAAGACCTCTTGAGCCCCGTAGCCGACTTTTTCTGGCGGTGCGAAGCCTTCCTCACCTAAGCGATAGCTTTTCATCCATCTTCGCGAATCGTCTGCTTGTGCCAGCATCGACAGGCTCGATTCCAACGGCACGCCCGCTCGCACCAACGCCGCAATCTCTTGATTGAGCAACGCGAGGTCTTGCAGATCAATCGGCTTGCCGCGTGGCTTTTTGTCGTTTTGTGGATCGCTCATCTCGACACCTTGCCTCACCCGTAGCACCGGCGGCGTGCCTGTGCTTTTTTTGATTCCTCACTAGCGGCGATTCACTGTTTAACCGCAACGCCTACGGTCTGCACACACGCCGTTGCGGTAAAACAGCCTTATTTCTCTTGATCAATTAACGTCCGAGCAACGGAACACACAGGTGAGTCGCATGTGTATGGTGACATCCAACCTAACACTCGCCGCACTTCCGCCGGACTTGTCTGTCCCGCTTCGATTGCTTGCAACGCACGTTGCCACAAACTCGTCATCCCTGCTTGCACGGCCAATGCTTCAATCTCCGTTGCATCACCGCGCGAAAGAATCGCTCGGCCCAGGCCGCCCAGGTCAGGCTGCAACAACTCAGAAATAATCATTCGCCCGCGATATCCCGTACCCCCGCATTTGTTGCAACCAACTGGCTGGAATACACGAGCAACCTTGATGCCGAGTGACAATTCGGTGGGGGCTGTGTTGTTGGCTCCGATGTTCTGTGTCGCACACGCACATAACCGTCGCAGCAATCGCTGGCCGACAATTCCGACAACTCCGCTCCGCAGCAAATACGGTTCGATCCCCATGTCGCTGAGACGACTGATTGCGCCTGCAGCACTCGATGAATGAAATGTCGTCAATACAAGCTGCCCGGTGAGTGACGCCTGAAAGGCGGTCATCGCAGTGTTCTGATCGCGAATCTCACCGACGAAGATTACTTCTGGGTCTTGCCGCATCAGCGATTTCAAACCGGTCGCATAATCGAAACCAGCAACGGCGTTGATCTGAGATTGAGCGACTCCCGGCACGACCGACTCGATCGGGTCTTCCAAGCTGGCGATACTGCGTGTTGCACCGCTTGATCGTACGATTTCACGCAAGCAAGCATACGCGGTCGTCGTCTTCCCGCTTCCCGCCGGTCCCGTGATCAGCAGCAGTCCGTTGCGTCGTTCGAGCAATCGCTGCAATGCCGGTTCGATATCGACCGGCAAACCTAACTCGCCAAGAAATCGAAACTCACCCGATCCAGCAAACAACCGCACGACCGCCTTCTCGCCAAACAATGTCGGAAACGTACTGACACGCATCTCGACCGAACGATCGTCGGAGCGAACGCGACCTTCTTGCGGCACGTCTGTCCGATATGTCAGCAACTCCGCGAGTACTTTCAATCTCGCGATCACGTTCGATGAGGTCACGCGCGGCAGTTCAGCCACCGGCTGCAAAACGCCGTCGAGCCGAAAGCTCATTGCCAATCCCGCCTCCTGCGGTACGAGATGCACATCGCTGGCTCCTGCCTCGCGAGCACTCGCCAAGATTGCGTCGACGAGACCGATCACGTGCTGTGGATCAGCCGGGTTTCGGCCTTCCAATCGCTGTCGAAATCGTTCGCCCCACGCCACGCATTGCATTGGTCATTCCTCGTAGATCAATCGCTACGACAAAGATCGTGGTCGCGTCGGTTTTTGTCTGAGGAATTTGGTGGCAACGAAAAATACTCTGTTGTGGTTGGCCACAACGCGCATTTTCCGGGGGGGGCGATTACACCGCGAAGGCGCAAAGGACGCGAAGAAATGTGGGTAGCGGACCATTTCTAAAGTCGCCTCTCCCAATGATCTTTTTGAAATAAGCTTTCGTGTGTCTTCGCGTTCTTTGCGGTGAAAACAACTGGGGCGCGTCTCGACCCCGGAGACCTACGGTCGGGAGTTGTGGCTCGGTCGGAGACCGGCCATAACGCGTGCGATTGCATCCCGCCTACTTGCCTTCCCCCGCCCCTTCCAACTGTTCCCAGCGGACGAAGATTTCGGCGAGTTCACGCTCAATCACTTCCAGCCGATTCGTCGCTGTTGTGATCTCGGCTTTCGGCTGCTGATAAAAGGACGGCGCGGCCATCTTTTCGTGAAGCGCTCGCTGTTCAATCTCCAATACCTCAATCCGAGCGGGGAAGGAATCGAGTTCCTTCTGTTCTTTGAAGCTCAGCTTGCGAGTTCGTCCTTGCGAGGAGGCGTTGAGTTTCGGTGATGACGGTTGCGAGGCGAGTGCGTTTGCGGAATCAGCAGCCAGAGCGGCATCGCGTTGACGGACCCAGTCGTCGTAGCCGCCGTCGTATTCTTTCACGACGCCGTCTCCCTCGAAGACCAGCGTGCTGGCGACGACGTTGTTCAAGAATTCGCGATCGTGGCTGACAAGCAACACGGTTCCGGGATATTCGATGACCAAGTCTTCGAGCAGTTCCAGCGTTTCAGCGTCGAGATCGTTCGTCGGTTCGTCGAGCACCAGCAGGTTCGACGGCTTCGTCATCAGCTTCGCGAGCATCAGCCGATTTCGTTCTCCGCCGGACAAGTACCGCACCAGTGTCCGAGCCCGGTCGGGCGAGAACAAGAAATCCTGCAAATAGCCGAGCACATGCCGGTTCTGGCCGTTGATTAGCAGCTCTTGTTTGCCGTCGCCGACGTTCTCTTGAGCGGTCTTGTTTTCATCGAGTTGCTCGCGGAGTTGATCGAAGTACGCGACCTCCAGCTTGGTCCCAATTCGCACTGTCCCGGTGGTTGGCGTCAGTTGCCCCAGTAATAAACGGAGCAGCGTGCTCTTGCCGGTCCCGTTGCGGCCGATCATCCCGATCTTGTCGCCGCGCATGATCAACGTCGAAAACTCGTTGATGATGTTGCGGTTGTTCGAGTCCTCATCGCCGTAACGAAACGTGATCTGCTTTGCTTCGACCACCAGCCGGCCGGAGCGTTCAATTTCCTGAACCTGAATGCGGACATTGCCGACTCGGTCCTTGCGCTGACGGCGTTCATCTCGCATTTTGAGCAGTTCGCGAATGCGGGCCTCGCTGCGAGTCCGCCGCGCTTTCACTCCTGTCCGTACCCAGACTTCTTCTTGAGCCAACTTCTTATCGAACAACGCTTGCTGCTGAGCCTCAACTTCCAGAGACGCCTCTTTGCGTTTGAGGAACGTCGAGTAATCGCATGGCCAATCGAGCAGGCGACCACGATCGACTTCGATGATTCGCGTCGAAAGTTTGCGGAGGAAGACACGATCATGCGTTACGAAAATCAACGTGCCGCCGTAGCGGACCAAGAACTCTTCGAGCCATGCGACCGCTTCGATATCCAAGTGGTTGGTCGGCTCGTCGAGCAGCAGCAAATCCGGCTCGCTGACCAACGCTTGCGCCAACATCACTCGGCGTTTCATTCCCGACGAGAGTTCCGCGAACCGCGCGTGCGGATCGAGGTTCATCTTGGAAATGATTTGCTCGACCTGTTGTTCTAGTTGCCAAGAACCTTGCGAGTGCAGTTCCGCTTCGACGAGTTCAAATTCTTTGAGCAGGGCAGGGGAGGGCGTTTCCGCCACTTGCTGGCTGAGTGCCAGATACTTCGACAGCACCGCACCGGCGGCACCGTGTCCGGTGGCGACTACCTCTTGGACGGAGCTTGCTGTCCCGTCAGGGACTTCTTGCATCAGTCGTCCAATCCGGACGCCGTTGCCGCATGCGACTTGTCCTTCGTCCGCACTCAGCTCGCCGCTGATCAATTTCATCAGCGTAGATTTGCCGCTCCCATTGCGGCCTACGAGTCCGACTCGCTCACCGCGTTCGACTTGCAGGCTGACATGATCTAAGAGGTATTGCCCGCCGTAACCAAAACAAACTTCGCGCACACTCACCAATGCCATGAACGACCTCAATACCTGCGGGAATTCATTGATCCCGACTCGTTTCTGAAAATCACTGTTGTCGTTTGCCCGATAGTGCTCGCGCAAGCCGAATCGACAGAATTAACGCATCTGGCTCGGCGAAGCGAGGGACTGTTGCCAATAGGCAGCACGAGAAAACCGCTAAATCCAGCCTATTGGAAGGTCGCCCTGGCAGATGTGTTTCACGTTAAGAATTCCTGACGCCACAATTTGACATCGTCTTTTTCTGACATAGGTTTCCCTTACGAGATTTCTATGAACTTGGTTGTTCTTGGATTTCTCGTAACGCAACGACTTCCGAATTTCAAAGCGACTCCCCCGCCAGATTCGGTCTACGTTGTTCCCGCAAGTTGCATGGATTGCTGCCTCATTAAATTCGATGGCAAGTTATTTCGAGTGCATTCCAGAGGTGGTTGCATTTGTAGAGTTCAAGGTCTTGATCTCAATTTGTTCGGGCAGAATAACCTCGCAGAGTTTAATGTCAGGAAGATCTCATGTTTGGAATTCGGACCTGGGGAAAGTGGTTGAAACGTGCAAGCCTTCGTCAACAGCCAAAACGGGCGTTGCGACGTGCAATCACCGCTGAGACTTTAGAAAGCCGCGTGCTGTTGTTCACAACCTCTGGCAGTGCTTGGCCCACCAAGGATCTGATCACAATCAGCTTCATACCCGACGGGACCGATTTGGGTGGCGGCAAAACCAGCAACATGGTGGCCACACTTAACACCAAATTCGGATCTGCCGCGACGTGGCAAAACCAGATATTGAAAGGTGCCCAATTTTGGGCGCAGCAGACAAACATCAATTTCGCGGTTGTCTCTGATAACGGCACGGAAGCCGGTTCGGGAAATTACCAGCAAGGTGATCCCGGTTTCGGTGACATTCGCATCGGCGGCTACAATTTCGGTACCACGGTACTCGCTCAGGCGTTTATGCCGCCGCCATCGAATAACTTTTCGATCGCCGGCGACATGCAGCTCAACACGGCGACCGTTTTCAACATCGGAACGCAGTACGACCTCTTTACGGTCACGTTGCATGAGTTCGGGCACTCGCTGGGCCTGTATCATTCGACCACGACGAACGCCACGATGTACTCGACCTACAACGGGATCGATACAGCTTTAAATTCGGACGACATCTCCGGTATCAAGTCGGTCTACAGTGCTGGAGCCGCTCGCACGAAAGACTCGTACGATTTGACTAATGCCAACGAGACGAAGTCCACCGCGTCCGTGATTACGACTTCGATTAACACCACGACGAAGACGGCGGTCCTCAACGGCCTGGACCTGACCACCAGCACCGATCTGGACTTCTACAAGTTTGTGATTCCCGCCGGAGTCCCGGCCGGCACAGCGCTGAAGGCCAAAGTCGTTGCGACCGGTGTTAGCTTGTTGGATCCGAAAGTGGAAATTCTCAACAGCGCGGGAACCTCGGTCGCGAATGCGGCAGTCACCAACGGCTATGGTGGAACGGTGACCGCCACGTACACCAACGCGGCTGTCGTCGCGGGTGCCACGTTCTACGTGAAGGTTTCGAGTGTTGATGCGATTGCTGCATTTAAGACCGGTAGGTACTCGCTGGTCTTAAACATGGGGACGGGAGCCGATCCGGCGATTACGACGACCACGACAACGTTAGCGAAAGGAACGCCGCTGACTTGCGGCGGCGGATACGCCATCACCGCCAGTGGCCAACTTCAGGCCAACGTGCAGACTCTTGGTATTCAGCAAACCAGCGATCGCGCAGTCGGGACTGCTGCCAATGGCGATTACGTCGTCACTTGGGCGAGCAACGCCAGTGGCAACTGGGATGTCTACGCTCAACGCTTCGATAAGAAGGGAGTTGCCAAGGGGACTGAATTCCTCGTCAACCAAACGGCGACCGGCGATCAAGTCGATCCGGTAGTCAGCGTGGATGCCTTGGGCAACTTTGTCATCGCATGGGTGGAAGCCGGTTCTGATACCAGCGGATCGGGCATCTACGCTCGAAGATTCAACGCGGATGGAACAGCATCAATGAACGAGATGCTCATCAACACAACCACCGCTGGCGAGCAAAACGCTCCAGCTCTGGCTTCCAATGGAATCGGTGATTTTGTCGTGACTTGGACGAGTGCCGCGCAGGATGGCAGCGGCACGGGAATCTACGCAAAGCAATTCACATTGGACGGCACTGTCGCTGGTTCCGAATTCCGAGTGAACAATACCACGAGAGGAGACCAATCGGACTCTGCCGTGGTGATGAACCGGATTACTGGCGAATTCGTCGTGACCTGGACCAGTTCCGCTCAGGATGGCAGCGGCCTGGGGATCTACGCTCAGCGATTCAGTTCAAATGGCACGTCAACAGGTGGCGAGTTTAAGGTCAACACGACGACTGCTGGAGATCAGTTAGATGCGTCAATCGCAATCAACCGAATAACTGGTGACTTCATCGTGTCGTGGACTGGTCAAGATGGAAGCGGCACAGGGGTCTTCGCTCAACGATACGGCTTAAACGGCGTTGCTCAAGGAACTGAGTTTCGAGTCAACACGACCACGACCGGCGATCAAAACGATTCGTCCGTGGCAATTGACGGAGCAGGCAATTATTTCGTGACATGGGCCGGATCGACGACAACGAACGGCTGGCAAGTCTACCGCCAGCAGCTCTTGAAGACCGGTGCGTTCTACGAATCGGAAGCAGTCGTGAATACGACGGCGGCTGGGGATCAGAACCGAGCTTCGGTGTCAGTCAGCTTCTCGGGGACAGTGGTCGTCGTTTGGAGCGGAGCCGGGAGCGTCGACACTTCGGGGATCAACTCCCAGATCTACACCGTCGATCGCGAGAACTTCGAGCCGAACGGACATGATCACGAAGCGGTCGCGGATCACTCTGAGACTCCGGTGTCAGCCCCGGCTCCGAAGACGATCGAAACTCTGCGACAGGTCTTCCAAGCCCTCTCCGGCCATGTGACCGATGCCAAGCCGCGCTGGTTGGAGTCGATTCATCGGCGGGACGCTGCGGACTTAGCCGCGAATTCGCGACTGTCAGAGATCGTGACTCAAACGAAGCCACGTACGTCTGATGAGCAGGCCAGTTCCATCGACAGTCTGTTTGGCAGTGAGGCTTGGCTCACCGGCCGACACTACCAAAAGAGTTAAAGCCGCGTCTGCCCCCGCTGAGCCAGTCTCTCAGAGATTGGCAAAACGTCACGGTTTTGAGGACGACAAGAAATCAATTGAATAGAAAGGCGTTGCAAGCAGGAGGCTTGAACTACGAAATCCATTATGTTGCTCATCCCTTTAAATCGCCGAAAATCTCGACGCCTCACGAACCAAAGTGAGACACGAGTCCGACATCGTGCTTGCGTCAGTAGCGAATCGTTGGAAGTTCGCAATCTCTTGGCGGCGACTTGGGCCGGGTTGCTTAGTCCCACCGTTGATGCCAAGCCGAACGATACACTTGATGTAGCTCAAGTGGTTGGAACTGTAAGCGGCGATCACAACGTTGAGATCGTCGGAACGATTGGTGGCGGCTCTGACTTCTCGTCCGATGTCGATTGGTTTCGCTTCAATCTGGATCAAGCCGGAACGGTTCAACTTGATGCGCTGGCGAACGACGATGGCGTGAACTCATCGGTCGTCTTGATGCTCTACGGTGACCAGATCCCGTTTTACGATCCAAATCTCTCGTTGGGACACCGCTTGTTGGGGCGTCGCGAAGGACAGGCTGGTGGCTATGCCGCTTCATTAGGTGTCACGTTGGAAGCGGGAATCTATTACGTGGCCGTCAGCGGTGCTGGCAATCGCTTCTTCCATCCGTTCTTGGCCGACAGCGGTCATGCTGGTGTTGGTGGCGAGTACGGCGTGCGGATTTCGCGAATCGGAGACAGCAGCAGTTCGGCGATTGCGAATGTGGCACTCGGACCAACGGCTGGTTTCACGTCGGTCTTTGCGGCAGAGTCTGTCGCAGGAAACGATACGGCGGTGACGGCGAATGATCTGGGTGATCTCACGACGATCGCACGATTACAGGCTGTCGGCGCGATCGGCGACGATCCGTTTTATTCCTACGAAAATGAAGACCCGTTCGGAATGAATCCGGCGGCTGACATGGATCTGTTTCACTTCACGATTACAGGTGATGGTGAGTTTGCGCTCGTTGCCGAAGCCATTGCCGGCCGCATTGGTTCGACACTGGATCCTGTGTTGACGTTGTTTCGCAATAACGGCGGTGTGTTGGAACAAGTTGGAATCAACCACGACACGCTCAATTCGGCCTCGACGACGAACGGCCAATACCCGCTGTTTAGAGATCCGGTGCTTTACGCCGGGCTAACGGCTGGCGATTACTTCATCGCAGTCAGTAGCCGCGGCCCCGATGCTGAGTCGGGGCCAGATGGCATCTTCGATCCGCAGTTCGCGCACAGTGGCCTCAATGGCTACTCGGTCGGTGAGTACGTTCTTGATTTGCTGGTGTACCCAGATAGTGACTCCCCTGAAGTCGTGGGACATGTCTTCAATGTTCCCGGTGTGGGCGATGTCAGTTTGAGTGGCGAGTCATCGGAAAGTCTGTCTGCCGCACCGACTCATTTCAGCCTGCAATTTAGCGAGCCGGTCAACGTTCAACAGTTGGCTCACACGGCCGTGAATTTGATGAACTCCGAGACGGCTCGTTCTGTTTTCTTCCGAGATGCGAACGGTCAGAAATACTTCCCTCGCTTGGAGTCCTATGACGCTGAAACAGCAATCGCACGATTTCTGATGCTCGACAGTCTGCCGAACGGTGAAGTCGAATTGCATGTCTCAGGAGCCGAAGGACTGACCGACCTCGCTGGCCATTCCGTTGTTGGTAACGACGCGAGTGGCGACCACGTTTTGCGTTTCACGGTCGATGGGCCAACTCACGGCAGTTCCGATGACATTCACACTTGGATCAATCAAGTCGCGAATGACTCATTCAACCAAGCTCAAGATCTTGGGGTGCTGTTTCCGCACGAACTTCAAGCAGGCGTTCGATTCGTTCGAGATGCCAGCGCCGCCGCAGATTCAGTCGGCGACAGCGACGACTTCTTCCGATTTGAATTGCTACAGAACCAGAACTACTTCTTCACGCTGACAAATCTCGGAGGCACTCCGGGACCGGCGATCGAGTTGCTGGATGCGAACGGCCAGGTCGTCCCAATGAGTATTCAAGGGGACGGTACAGTGCTGCTCGCCCCGTTGGATCGCGGCGTTTACATCTTGCATGTCGGTACTTGGTCGGCAGGTTCTTCGAGCAATGCCGCTTATCAGATCGAAATTGAATTGGGTGGCGTTTCGGAAAACCCGACACCACTGACGAACGGTGCCGCTCCCGCTGTTGGCATTCGTGTCAACGATCACGGGTTCGGAGCTGTTCCCCAGTTTGCGGGATATAGCCAGAGCGTGCTCCCTTCAAACTTCGCCACACCGGCCAGTTCCGTTTCGTCGAACGCCTCAAACGCGACACCCAGCGGACTCAACAACAGTTTGGTAACGCTGCCGATGGGGCTGCCGGCGAACTCGTCACTTGCTGCCGGGAATCGACCGAATGACAACAGCCAACTCGTGCGACTCTTTGGTTTCGACGGACGCGATCGGTTGTTTTCGATGATCGATTCGATTCTGTCCCGCCCGAAGAAATCCACGGATGCGTCGGCTGTGACACAGGCCGAACTGACCGACTCCGATCTGCAGAGTCTTCTCCGCCTCAATCAAACTGTTGGCGATGATGCTGTGAGCGATTCAGAAGAAGCCGCTTCTGGATCGGAATCGGGCGTGAAAGAAGAGACGACCAAGAAGGCCGACCAGCCGACTGGTGAAATCGAGACGTCAGCCACAACTGAAGTAGCGCCTGAATCGATGAAGCCCAAAACAAAGTTGCCAACATCGACCAAAAAAGATCTTTCGACACAAGTGCCGCAAGCGAAAACCCAAGCACTTGATAATCAACCGACTGTTGCTGGTCTGAATCCACTCGGCATCGTGCTAGCCGCCAGCTTGGCCACGACGCTGCGGGAACAACGGCGACGCGAGAAAGAAAAGTTGAATCAACGATCTCCTTGGCTGTGATCCCCACTCCCCCTCGTGGTGTCAGCTCCTCATGAATACTTCCCTCGAAAACGATCGTGCTCCTTGGTCCGAACAAGATGAGCCGACAGACTTCTTGGCGTCCCGCCGAATCAAGCAGCAATTGCTTGCCGAGTTAAGTGAGTCGGCAGGACCGACTCCGGCGGATCTCGACGACCTGCTTGGTCGTTGGCCAACCAAGCCGACGGAAGATCCGGATGTCGCCGGGTTGTTGTTCCGAGATTTTCGGCAACGGAGTGTTCGTGGCGAGCCGGTGTCTCGTTCTGAGTACGGTCAGAAGTACCCAGAATATCAAGACTCGCTCGGCAGCTTATTTCGCCGTCAAGACTTTCTACGCTCGATCACGTCAGTCACTGACCCGATGTCGCCGATCCTGGCGTTGCCAAAGATTGGTAATGAGTTATTTGGGTTTCGGTTGCGACATCAACTCGGTCAGGGAGCGTTCGCTCGTGTTTTCCTTGCCGAACAGATCGAGCTTGCTGGCCGACAAGTCGCATTAAAGACTTCAGACCTTTGTGGCACAGAGCCGCAAACGCTCGCCCAGTTGCAGCACACAAACATCGTCCCGATTTACTCGGTTCATGAAGATGCCTCTGCCGGAATTCGAGCGGTCTGCATGCCGTATTTCGGCGGCGCCGCACTGTCCCAAATCCTTCGAGCAGTCTGGGAAAAGTCCGAGCATCCGCAGCACGGTTCCGAAATCGTCGCGGCTCTGGCTTCCGTAGCCACAAGCATCTTGTCGCCCGTAGTGGCAGGCGGTTCGCTTGTCGAAGAGACAAGTGATGTTGCGGTGGCTGTTTCCGGACAACCTGACGTCAATCGCCCAATGACCATAGTTGAGCCGCCTGTGGTTACGAAGTTTGTTGCGTTCGATTACTCACACGCCTGTGCGTGGATCATCGCTCGGTTGGCTGAAGGTTTGCAGCACGCACACGATCGCGGCGTGCTGCATCGCGATATTAAGCCTTCCAATATTCTGATTGCCGGTGACGGCACTCCGATGTTGTTGGATTTCAATTTGGCGCATGACGAAAGTCAGCCACAAGCTCAGGTCGAAGCGACGCTCGGTGGGACGGTCGCCTACATGGCTCCGGAACACTTGCGGGCGTTGAATATCCGTAGTCGTGAAATGGTCCAAGCGGTCGATCATCGTGCGGACATTTACGGGCTTGGCATGGTGTTGTTTGAAATGATCGCGGGACATAACCCGTTTGATCATCAAGCGAGTTATTCGCCGATGCCAATTCTGCTTGAAGCGATGGCGAGCGAACGTAGCCGATCGATCCCTTCTTTGAGACAGTTTAATAAGGACGCTTCGTGGGGCCTGGAAAGTGTCGTTCGCAAATGTCTCAATCCAATTCCGAGCGATCGGTATCAACGCGCTGAGTATTTAGCAGAGGACTTGGATCGGTTGCTCGACAATCGTCCGTTGAAACATGCCCCGGAGTTGAGCCGGGTCGAGCAGGTCCAGAAGTGGGTACGGCGTCACCCACGAGTCACGACATCCGTTTTGATGACGACCGCCGCCGCCGGATTGCTAACGTTGGGCGGACTGCTGTTGGTGGGGACGCAGGTAAAGTTGGCCGCCGCGCAAACACGAGTCGAGTCCGCGGAATTGGCGGAGGCTCAGGAGCACAAGCACGAGTTTGAACGAGGAACGCTGAAGGCGTTGTGCCTGATCAACACACACAGCGGTCTTCAAGAACACAGGACCGAGGGCCGCGATGTTTGCATTCAAACGCTGTCGATCTATGGCATCCTCGACAATGCCGATTGGCAGGAGCAGTCAATCTGGACGCGACTCAATGCTGACGAACAACGACAACTCGCTGAACACGCTCGCGAACTGTTGCTCGCGTTGGCCGGTGCGCGAGTGCCGCTCGCGAATGACGCAACCCCCAATGAGCCGGGCACCGGTAGGGTCGCGGTGGAATCGGACGTCCGCACTACGAATGAGGAAGGCAATCCAGCCAGCGTAGTGGACAAGCCCGGCAACCACCGCGATGAACTCGGCGGGGTTTCAGAGAGCGGCGTGAGCGAGACCAACACGCGACTCGAAGCACTCGCGTTACTTGAACGCGCGAATGACATTCACGAATTGCCTGCGTCGTCCGCTGTCTGGCGAGCCAAAGCGGTGATTCTGCGGCAGTTCGGCGAAATGAACGCGGCGTTGGCCGCAGATCAGCGTGCGGATTCGATACCGCCGCACAGTGCGGGTGACTTTCATTTGCTGGCAACGGCTCATTTGCAAAGTGGAGCGTCTGATCGGCATCTCAAAGCGATCGAAGAACTCGAACACGCGGTCCGGATCGATCCGCGAAATTATTGGTCGTGGATGCAAAAGGGATTGTGTCATCTGGAATTGCACGAGCATGCGCAGGCACTGGCCGACTTCGGTGTCTGTATTGGATTGTGGCCAGAGTTTGCATGGGGGCATTTCAATCGCGGATTCGCGCTCGATCAAATCGGACAGAAGCGAGCGGCGATTGCCGACTATTCGGCGGCATTGGAACGCGATTCCGATTTGATTCCCGCTTACCACAACCGAGGACTCGCACGCTTGGAGTTGGGACAAAATGAGGCCGCGCTGTCTGACTTTGATTCCGTAATTGCCAAGCATCGCGGCGAGGCGGTCATTCGCTCGCTGCGCGGTCAAGCATTGGAACGGCTTAAGCGGCATGCCGATGCCGATGTCGCGTTTGAGGCGGCGGCGATGCAGCTTGATTCGCTTCCGGAGTCGATCCGCAATCAACTGGCTTGCTCCTACGGTTTCACTGTGTATACGCGGCTTCCGGCGGAAGCGAAGCGGGCGTTTCAGCGAGTTCCTGTTGGCGATGCGAAGTATCCCGAAGCGTTGTACGGCTTGGCGATGATCGCGGTGAATGAGGATCGTCTGGAGCGAGCCGTCGAACTCTTCGGAAAGGCTCTGACAATCCGATCGAAGTTTGAGGAGGCTCGGCGGTTTCGGGCGGTCCTGTTGGCGCGATTACAGCAGTTTTCCGAGGCTATTGCAGAAATCAACACAGCCTTGCAGTCAGATCCCAAAAACGGAGCCACACTGTATGCGGCGGCCTGTGTGACTTCGCTGGCTGCCGAACATTCGACGACTCCGACTGCGAAGCAGCAAGCTCGCCAAGAATCACTTCGATTCTTGCGACAGGCTTTGGATCGGGGTTACGGACAACAAGCGGCGACCGACAACGACCTTGCCGGACTGCGACAACATCCAGAATTTGAAAAACTACTGCTGCAAAGCCACTGATAGCCAATCCCATCACATAAGCGGATCGCCTGTGAGATGGAGTTGCGAAAATGAAATCCCAGGCGAGTTGCCTGCGATACGTTTTGAACTCACCGAATCAGCGTGACACCATGACAGCTTTCGACGACGCTCCGCACCCGACTCAGAAGTTGATGCAACACGCCAAAGCCGCTGCGACCGTCTTTCAAGAAGAATTTCAAACCTCGTTCAAAGTTTACGATGCGGCGAACGGTGTCTTACTTTGGCCATCCACGATCGTTGAAGGAGAAGCACCATCAGCGTCTTTGGATATCGTTGAGCTTCAACAAATTCTGAAGACTGGTCAGGTTCAGGTTGTGGTCGTTCCACACATCGGGTTCGTGGTGCGACTCCCGTTGAGCTTTCCTGGGGCAGGTCCATTGATCGCGGAATCAATGATTAAGTCAATTTCCGGAACGGACTCGGCAATTCCCGAGGAGCAACTCCGGCTGACTCGTTGGGCGCAAGCGGTTTTGGATCGGCTCCTGCAGGCCGACATGTTGCGGACTCGGCGTTATGCGGAAGACGATCTGAAGCAACAAGTGAAGAAAGCGTGGGATCTGAATCTTACGGTTGAACGTCTGGTTCGTCATTTGCGCATTCATCGCGATGTCGAAACCGGCATCGAACAGATCCTAGAAACGGCGCTTCCATTCTTGGGGTCGCAGTCATTGATTTGGGTGCCCGAAAAATTGGAGTGCATGACCGTTCGCGGGCAGCGAGTGCTGACCGGATTCGATGCTTGCGAACTGATTAAGGTGTTGAAGAAATCTCAAGACCTGAAAGACATGGGCTTGCTGATCTTGAACCAAGTCGATCAGACGTCGCTCGGACGTGCGTTTCCGTCGCTCAAGAGCGTCATGGTGATGACCGTTCCGATGGGCACAACAACCGGTTGGATGGTTGCGATCAACAAACAGCAAGACGATGCGGACGCGGAGTTTCGGAATGCCGATGCCGCGTCACTCGCGCCGTTTTCGGCACTCGTCGGCTTCCTCGTACGATCATGTGGTCGTTATCAAGAGTTGAAGGAACTCCTGGTTGGATTGACTCGCTCACTCGCATCAGCGGTCGATGCCAAAGATCCCTACACCTACGGCCACAGCGAACGAGTCGCCCGCATTGGGATTGAATTAGGCCGCGAGCTTGGACTCGTTGGGGATGATCTGAGCGATTTGTACCTCGCAGGTCTGTTGCACGATGTCGGCAAGATCGGCATTCGTGACGACGTGCTTTGCAAACATGGTCCGTTGACCCCAGAGGAAACGGAGCACATGAAGCAGCATCCGGTGATCGGCCATTCGATTCTGAAAGACCTGCGACAGGTGAGCAACTTGTTGCCGGGTGTTTTGCATCATCACGAACGCTGGGATGGAAAAGGCTATCCGCGTGGACTGGCCACCGAAGCGATCCCGCGTTTGGCCCGCATCCTCGCCGTGGCCGACAGCTACGACGCAATGAGCACCAGCCGCCCATATCGCAAAGCGATGTCCCCCACCAATGTCGAAACGATTTTGACCGAAGGAGCCGGTGAGCAATGGGATCCGCAGGTGATCCAAGCTTTTCAGCGGGCTAAAGTTCGTATTCGGCTGATTCGCGAGCGTGGACTTGGCGAATCACTTCGCCAAGCGCTCGACGGAGCCCTGCGAGATCATGGCAGTTCTCGGATGATGCCTCGCAACTTGGCACTCCCGGTGGGGACGCTGTAGGCAATCCCTGAGCTCGCAAAATTAACCGAACGCTCCGGTTTTTGGTTCTCGGTTCCCGTTTCGTTCTGTGATCGGGCAACGGCGACCGAAAACCACTGCATAATCCGGTCGATTCTGATCGTAATGCCATTTCTTTTGGGCTAGACCTTCGTTGTTTGCTTGCGAGGTTTCGACTACCTTTCCTGTCCTTGGACGCAGCCCCGATAAGGGGGCTCTTGCCGACGGTTTGCAGTGGCCATGACGGCCCGGTCGGGAAGTGAAAATTGCAGTCTTCTGCCAGGAGTCACGGAGTTGTCCGACGGTCACGAAGAGCTTGTGCCAGTCCCGCCTGAAACGGGAATGGTGTTGTCAGGAAATGTCATCCCGCTGGCGATTGAAGACGAAATTCGCACCAGTTACCTGACCTACGCGATGAGCGTCATCATCAGCCGTGCGCTCCCGGATGTGCGTGACGGGTTGAAGCCTTCGCAACGTCGCATCTTGGTCGCGATGCGCGATCTCAATTTGGGGCCTGCCTCCTCGCGAACCAAGTGCTCGAAGATCGTCGGCGAGACGATGGGTAACTATCACCCGCACGGCGACGGAGCGATTTATCCGACGCTGGTCCGCATGGCTCAGACCTGGGCGATGCGTGAGACGCTGATTAGCACACAAGGAAACTTCGGCTCGCTCGCTGGTCTGCCTCCCGCTGCGATGCGATACACGGAAGCTCGGCTGTCGCAAGCGGCGGCCGATATGTTGCAAGACCTCGACCGCGACACCGTCGAGTTCGTTTCGACTTACGACCAGCAACGGACCGAGCCGGTCGTGTTGCCTTCGCGGTTCCCGAATCTGTTGGTCAACGGCTCGAACGGCATCGCCGTCGGCATGGCGACTAGCATTCCGCCGCATAACCTCGGTGAAGTCTGCGACGCGACGGTCATGCTGATCGACAATCCGAACTCGACCATTGGCCAGATCATGCAGGTGATGCCCGCTCCGGACTTTCCGACCGGCGGCATCATTTGCGGTCGTGCCGGCGCACGTCAGGGGTTTCTTACCGGACGCAGCACGTTCACGCTTCGAGCTCGCACACACTTTGAAACGGAAAAGAATTCCGACGTCATCGTTGTCACTGAGATTCCATTCCAAGACACCCGTGACCGAATCCGGTCGAAGCTCGAAGAACTGGTCAAAGACGAGCGAATCAAGGGGATTGCTCGTGTCACCGACTTCACCGACCGCACCGACAAACCGTGGCGAGTCCGCTTGCACATCGTCTTGAAGCGGGATGCCGACAAAGAAGTCGTACTCAATCAACTCTTCCAGTTCTCGCCGTTGCAGCAAACGGTCAGCGTCATCCTGCTGGCTCTGGTTGGTAATCGGCCCAAGGTACTCACGATCAAAGAGATGTTGCAGGAGTTCATTCTGCACCGTGTTGACGTCATCCGCCGCCGTACCGAGTTCCTGTTGAGCGAAGCTCGCAAACGCAAGCACACGGTCGAAGGTTTGATGATCGCGCAGATTGATATCGATCAAATCATTCAGACGATTAGGCAATCTCCCAGCCGCAACGAAGCGAAGGTCCGCTTACAGCAGATCGCAGTCCCTGGCGGATTGATCGCGCGGGCGCTTGGTGACGTTGGTTTCAAAGCGTTCCAAGATGAGTACGGCACGAAAGAGGCATACTCGCTGTCGCCGAATCAGTCGGAAGCGATCGTCTCAATGCAGTTGGGCTCGTTGGCGAATCTTGAACGTGAAAAGCTCGCCGAGGAATTCGGCAAGTTGCTCAATGACATCTTGGGTTATCTGTACTTGCTCTCCGATGAGGCTCACATTCGAGCGGTCGTCCGGGAAGACATGCTCGAACTCAAAGAAAAATACGGCGACAAGCGCCGCACCGACATTGAAGACGCCGAAGCCGAAGACGTTGACCGAGATGAACTCATCACTGAAGAGCCGATGACGGTCGTTCTGTCGCAACGTGGCTACATCAAGCGGACGCAGTTGACCGAATACGAAGCTCAAAACCGTGGCGGAAAAGGGGTCATCGGAGCGAAGACTGAAGACGACGACCCGATCCAAAATTTGTTCGTTGCCAGCACGCACGACTGGCTGCTGTTCTTCACCGACAAGGGGAAAGTTTATTGGTCGAAGGTGTATGACCTGCCGCTCGGTACGCGTACCGCGAAGGGCCGAGCACTTGTCAATTTGCTAACGCTGAGCGAAGGGGAGAAGGTCTGCAACTGCGTCGCCGTGCGGACTTACGACGAACGGTCTTTGATGATCGCGACCCGCAACGGCACCGTGAAAAAGACGCCACTGGCCGACTATTCGCGTCCGAAGAAAGGTGGCCTGATCGCGATCTCGCTTGTTGAAGATGACGTTGTGGTTGACGTGCAGTTGGTCACGGCCGGCCAAGACGTGCTCATCGCCACGGCGAACGGAATGGCGATCTGCTTCCGCGAATCGGACGCCCGCAGCATGGGCCGAGCGACTCAGGGAGTGCGCGGCATCCGACTGGGCAAGGGAGACATCGTCATCGGTATGGTGATCGCCTATCCGGAGATGACTTTGCTGACTGTTTGCGAAAAAGGATACGGTAAGCGCACGCCGTTCGGGCTCGGCGAAGTTGACGTTCCAGAAGGGGTGTTGCCATCCAGCGAAGAATCCGTCGTTGGCGATACTTCGGCTGACACGCTGGCGACAGACGCAGATGACACCGCTCCAGGAGTCACGGACGGCGACGAGGCGGAAGTAGTCGAAGAGACGGAAGGAACCGAAGACGCGGCGAAGAGTGGCATGCAATATCGTCGGCAAGGCCGCGGTGGCAAAGGCGTTCGAGACATCAAAACGACCGCCCGCAACGGCAAAGCGGTCGATATTGTCGCCGTCACCGATGCCGACGAAGTGCTGATGGTGACCGCCAGCGGGAAGATTCAACGACTGCGAGCCGCCGACATCAGCATTATCGGTCGCAACACTCAAGGTGTCCGGATCATCCGCCTGGAAGATGACGACAAGCTCGTCTCAATGGCTCGTATCCCTGGCGAGATTGCGGCTGTCGCTGTCGAAGTTGCTGCTCCGGAAGCAACTCAAACTTGAGGAACACCGAATGTTGCCCGAAGCCTTGCAAGCTCATGCACGGACGGTGACGCATCTGGCAACGTATTTCGGCGAACTCAAACTGATGGCTCTGCAATTGCGACAGCAGTTCGGAGTCCGTGATCGTGGCTTCTTTACGCCGAGTGAAGACGAGGCTGCTCGACATTTGCAGGTCTCGTATTGGATGGCCCGATCTGCGCTCTTTGAAGTGGCGCTCAGTTACCGTGACGCGGACGAGATTGCGGATGAGCTGCGACCGAGCCGATTCTTGATCGCTTTCGCGGCGGCTATGTTGTTGGTCGATGCTGGGCGTTTTCTCCGCGAGCAGTACCACGATCAACCAGTCATCCGGGCGAAGCTCAACGAGCCGGAACCACACTTCGGCATTCCGGCCAATTCTTACGACACCGTGCAACACTCGCTGACCAGCCCCATCCATTTGTGGCACTTGTACCACGCGGTGAAATACCACACGGACCACGCCGACGAATTGCGATCGCTCGCCGCCGATCCATTGCTCACGCCGCTGGTCGAGGTGATCGATCGGCATTCGCATCGCCTGAGGGTCTCAGTCGTCGAGTTCGCAAAGGCGCGGATGCGAGTTCGAACTCGGCAACTCGCGACGGCAGTGCGTCACAAACTTTTGGACCGTGCACTCTACGGCTTGCAGAAAGTGGCCTGCCTCATGGTGACTGAGCGGTACACGCGGTTCGGCCATGAGCCGTCATTGCCTGCGTCGATCGCGAATGAACTGCGAGCGTTACTCCGCCCCGGTGACGTGATCGTTAATCGCAAGGAGTTCGCCCTGACGAATTATTTTCTTCCGGGATATTGGCCGCACGCGGCGTTGTATCTCGGCGAACCAAGTGACCTCGAACGTCTCGGCCTGCGACAAAATCCGGAACTGAAATCACGCTGGCCTCGGCTACTGACGCTGGATCAACACGAAAATCATCGCGTCTTGGAGGCGCAGCGAGACGGTGTTTGGCTCCGAACCCTGCAATCTCCGTTTCGGGCCGACGCCATTGTTGTGGTCCGCCCGCGACTGACTCCGGACGATATTGCCCAGGCGATCGGACGCGGAATACTGCACGAAGGAAAGCCGTATGACTTCGATTTCGACCTCGCTCGCTCCGATCGGCTGGTCTGTACCGAGGTCGTTTATCGTGCGTATGACGGGGTCGGTGGGATGCAATTTCCGCTGACTCGCCGAGCCGGCCGGCTGACAATCGCCGCAGAAGACTTCCTGCAAATGGCCCTCAAACGGACAAACTTTGAGCCGGTCGCCGTCTATGCTCCCAGCCGCGAACCGCGTTTGGTCTCCGGTAGCGAGTTCGATACGACGCTGAAAGCGACGCTGAAAACTGAGCGACATGACGCTCTCTAAGATTTTGAACGAAACGATTCTGAATTGCTGGTTTTTCGCGGCGAGCCGCGAATATACTGTCCCCGCTCGAACCGTCTGCCAGCTCTTGTTCACTGACCCTCCTCGCCTCGGTTGACGCGATCAAGCCCATCAGGACCGCTCGTCCCATGCACACCAGCACCTTACCGGTGGGAACCGGATCGGTTGTTGAATTTGCCGCTACATGCCTCGAATCCGCCGATACTTCGCCGCCTAACATCAAATCGTTAGTCGATCTGGATTCGGCGGTCTCGCGCGTCGAAGAGGCATTGGTTTCGGGCACATTGCCGAACGTACCGCCGAAAGCCGCATCGCCCGAGAGTTTCTCGCCACAAGTTGTTCGCCGATCGCTATCGAAGCGGACGAACTCGCTGATGGGCGTGCAAATCGTAGGCGTTGGCTCATATGTGCCGGATAACATAGTGACGAACGCCGATCTGCGCGAGCGGTACGGTTTTGATCCCGATTGGATCGAACAACGGACTGGAATTTTCGCTCGTCGACACGCCCCAGCAGGGGTTGCCACTAGCGACATCTGTGTCGAGGCTGCGAAGCGAGCGATCGACAATGCCGGAGTGAAAACCGAGGACATCGACCTACTCATCGTCGGCACGTTTACTCCCGACCATACTTGTCCTTCGACGGCGTGCATTGTTCAGGAAAAGCTCGGACTCGATGTTCCAGCGTTTGATCTCGCGGCGGCTTGTTCCGGATTTGTGTATTCGTTGGCGACCGCCTCGCAGTATGTCGCGACAGGAAATTCAAAGCTGGCGCTGGTTATCGGGGCCGACCTTTGCAGCCGAGTCGTGAACCCGATTGACAAAAAAGTCGCACCGCTGTTTGGTGACGGTGGCGGAGCTGTTTTGGTTTCGCGCGGTAGCATGAATCAAGGATTGGTCTGTTATCAATTAGGATCTGACGGGGGCGGAGGTCCGTTGCTGCAATGTCCTGCGGGCGGGACTCGGCAACCGGCAACACCGCAAGACATCGCGAGTGGCAACCAATTCCTCAACATGGACGGTCGTAATGTTTTCATTTGGGCTGTGCGAGTTGTTGAGGACACGATCAGTCTTGTGCTGGAAAAAGCTGGATTGCGAATCCAAGACGTCTCGCTGTTCTTGTTGCATCAGGCCAACGCACGCATTCTTGATCACGCAGTCGAGAAACTTGGCATCCCGCGTGAGAAAGTCCTGATGCAACTTGACCGCTACGGCAACACGTCAGCAGGTTCGATTCCGCTTGTGTTAGACGAGGCGGTTCGTGCAGGTCGAATCCACTCAGGTGATACCGTTCTGATGTGCGGCTTTGGTGCGGGATTAACGTGGGGAACGGCATTGTTTCGTTGGTAAACGAATCTCTCTGTGACACGAAACAATCAAGCATGGAGTTGCTGTCTTACCTTTCAGCGACTTTTTGGGACGAGGAGACTTCGGCATGAGCGATTTCATCCGCAAACTACTCGGCAAGACTGTTGTCGTAACGCTGCGGCAGGAGGGGGCGAACCCGATCAAAGGTTTGCTGACCGCCGCTGACGAGGGCTTTTTGGTGGTAGAACAACTTCGAGGAACTCGTCGAGTTCCCGTGCATATTCCAATGGGATCGGTCTTGTTCTTTGTGGAAGACCAACAAGAAGAACGCTGAGGCTGAATTCGCGGAGTGTAGAGCAGGCCTCGTCTGCTTCAAAATTGCGTTAGAGCACCGGCTGGTCGCCGGTGTTACGTTTGATAAGGCACATCATGAAGCTCGGAATTGTGACCTACATGTGGGGTGCGGACTGGGATCTACCGACCCTGATCAAGAATTGCGAAGCGAGCGGCTTCGAGGGGGTAGAGCTTCGCAGCACACATAAGCATGGCGTAGAAGTGTCGCTGAACAAGGAGCAGAGAGTTGAAGTACGCAAGCAATTCGCTGATTCGAAAGTGACTTGCGTTGGGCTTGGTTCAGCCTGTGAATATCACAGTCAAGATCATGGCGTGGTCCAACAAAACATTGATCTGACGAAGCAGTTCGTCTTGTTGTCAGAAGAGATCGGTGCGACTGGAGTGAAGGTACGCCCGAATGGTTTCAATAAAGGCGAAGACCAGAAAAAAACGATCGAGCGGATCGGGTTGGCGCTGCGGGAGTGTGGTCAATTCGCGTCGGAACACGGCCAAGAAATTCGGGTCGAAGTTCATGGCAACGGAACGCAAAAACCGGAAGTGATTCGCGACATCATGAAGGTGGCGGAACATGCCAAGGTTGTGGTCTGCTGGAATTCAAATCCCGGCGAGACAGTGAATGGTTCACTGAAAGCGGCATTCGATCTCCTGAAAGACAAGTTTGGCTCGACGGTCCACATTCACGATTTGTATGACGCCGAATATCCGTACCACGAATTGTTCGCACTGCTCAAAGCGAGTAACTATCGCGGTTGGTGTCTGTCTGAAAGCCCTGCCACAACCGACGCGTTGCGAGTCATGAAGTACTACAAAGCCCTTTGGAATGAGATGACAAAGTAGGTCCAAATAGTTGCTATGAGTTTGAACGGGTTTCTTAACATTCATAAGCCGAAGGCGCGAACTTCTCGGCAAGTTGTTACGGCGATCAAGACGCTGCTGCTGCGAAACGGCTTTTCGCCCAAAACGCTTCCCAAGATGGGGCACGCGGGAACGCTCGACCCGATGGCAACAGGAGTGCTCGTCGTTTGCTTGGGGCACGGGACTCGGTTCATTGAGCGGTTGCATTCGCAAACGAAGTCGTATCGTGCGACGTTTCTCTTTGGGAAGAACAGCAATACTGACGACATCACCGGCGAGGTCGTTGACGTGGCAATTGAACGCGCGGCTGACCTCACCCGAGACGAACTCAACGTTCATCTTCCCTCGTTTGTGGGTCGCATCGAGCAAATCCCGCCCGCGTTCTCGGCGGTCTTGGTTGAAGGGCGGCGAGCGTATGCGTTGGCTCGACGCGGAGAAGAGGTTGCGCTGAAGCCCAAGACCGTGGAAATTCATCGGCTGGAGGTTGTGCGGTTTGAGCCGCCGACTTTGGAACTCGATATTGAATGCAGTTCGGGAACCTATATTCGCTCGCTCGGACGTGATCTGGGTGAGCGTCTCGGTTGCGGCGCGGTGATGAGTGCGTTGAGCCGCACGCGTGTCGGCTCATTTGAACTGTCGGTATCAACGACACCGAATGAAATCACCTTCGAATCTTTGCAACAGAAGTTGCAGCCTTGTTTGAGCATAGTCGAGCAACTGCCAAGGTATGCGTGCGAGGAACACGAGGTTGCATTGCTCTCTCGCGGTTCAGGTATTTCACCGCGTGACAGCGCTTGGGTGGCGTCGAATTCGTGCGCTCTGAATGCGATTCCGACCCCTCCGGCTGATCCGACCAAATCAGTAGATTCGTATGCGTTGGTCGATCCGCAGGGAATACTGATTGGCATCGGCGGTTGGGATCACATCCTGCCGGTGCTGCGGCCACGTATTAACTTGATTACGACCCATGAGCCGATACTACGTGAGACCGTCGATAACCAATAGTCAATGCAGGCGTGCGGCTGCATTCTCCATGTCACACAGATTGAGGTAACAGCCCAGCACGACAACCGCCCGAAGCGCAAGTGAAGATCACCACGTCACATCTTCTCACTTCCTCGCTCGCGCGTCGTGCTCGTTTCGGCATTGAATAAGTCCCACTTGCCAGTCGAACTACTTCAACACCGAGTTGCTTGGCTTCTCCGCAGATTGGATCGGTTTCGCTCGCTGAGGGATGACGATTTCTACGCCGGGAGTTGAATGAATCTTCTTCGCTGCCGGAGCGATTTGTACTTGGACGTCGGTCGTCGCCGTGTTGGAATCAAGCGACTGTCCGCCATTGAGTTGTGACTTTGAACGCGGCAAATCTTTCGGTGCAGGCTTCCAACCGTTTGCCGACGAAGTTGACGTTCCTTCGGGACGATTTGCCACTCGTGCGGCCAGTTTCATTCGCTCGCGGTAAATCTGGAGGCCATCAACCGCATGATATAACGGGCCGCACTCAGCGTTCACGCTGCGGTTGTTAATCAAGTCTTGAGCCAAGCAACGGACGCCGTTTTGGACCCACGGTTCTGAAAGACGTGACTGCGGTAGCGCGACCATCAACCATTCGATCATATGGCCGGAACTCGTGATGCGAGTATTGAAATCATTGCTGTAGCCCGGTCCTTTGAAGAAGTGGATCGAGAAGCTGCCGTCACCATTTTGCAGTGACCGTGCTTCGGCGACGAAGCGTTGAATTTTCTGATCTGCTTCCAACCATAGGCCGCGAAGTGGACGACGAGTTTGCAAATACGAATTACGAGCGTAGGCCGTCGCAAAGAGACTGTGAGTTCCACCGCATGGTCCGTCGTAGACCGTGTTCTGAATTTCCATCTTAACCAACTCTTCGATGCTCCATGGCTCACCAGTTTTGCTGACCCATTGAGCGTCCGGTTCCAAGTAATGAGCCAACGCCCAGAGCGTCCACGTCATTTCCTCTTTGCGATTCACTTCCATTTTTGCATTGTTGATGATGTCCGCGACGGTGATGACTTCTCCTTGAGCCGTTTTGAATTCGTGTTTCAACGGCAAACGGCACATCGTCAGATAGGCCATGAACTGTGTCGGATGTCCCTCGAACCAGTACGCCTGAATGAAGGGATGAGCCCGTCCTCCATAGGGAGTTTTCTGAAACAGTGACTCCCCTTGATAACTAACGCCGCTCGACAACCAGTCCAACGCATTGACTTTGCGACCGTCGGACATTTTCAACAGATAGTCCTGACGGTATGCGAGCGTCCCGTGAATGATCTGCCACGGCGTATGCGGACGCGCTCCGTCGGGAGTCAAATAGCGTCGGCCAGAAACTTCAATGGCCTCGTTAACCAGTTGCAGCAGTGGATCGACCGGTTCCGCGATAACGGGCACTGGAGCTTGCGCCTTCACGGGTGGTTCGGTTGTCGTGGGCAATGTCTTTGCTGGGGCCACGGTTTTCGATGTCGCGACGGGTTCGGAAAATAAATCCCGCAACTCAGACTTCTTGGCAGGCAACGTCACATTGTTGGATTTGCTCGTCGCTGATTGCGGATTGACTTCGATGGGAACTTCGAACTGCGGATCGAGGTCCATTGGTTTTACTGGCTTATCGCCGCTTGACGATTCGCCAGTCGGTGGCGTTGCGGACGTCGTCGGCAACGACGTTTCCGGTTCAGGTGCGAGTGAGTCGCTTGCTGATTTCGGTTCAGCCGACTTCTCTTCAGCGACTTTCTCCTCTGTTGGTTTTTCTGTCGCAGGTTTTGGCTCATCCAACGAAAGCTCCTCGCTCTTCACTTCTGGAGCGACAGCCGCCGGCTGAGGCACATCCACTGCTGGCTTTGAAGGCTCTTCAGAACAAACAGCTCCCGCCGCATTCCAAAGAGCGATCACCGACAACAGGCCAACTTGAATCCAAGGACGAAGCGATTTCATCGTGGTGACGACTCCCATCGGATGATTCCGATCAGGCAAACCTTCCTAATCAATACGACCCCTTGGCCACTGCGCAGACCAACGGTCGAACACCCAATCCGATCGGTCATCGCGAGCGAAACTCTTGGAGCGGACATGGGGGTTGAGCATCGGAAGTCGGATATTCGTGTCCGTTGGACCGACTGATGCGGCGAACAGACAAAATCGACAGAGGCGGTTATCGCGGCAGAGTCTTCCAGGGTCGCCTGACTCGCACCAAGCCCTGCCGTCTGGTCGTCGCAAATGAATTCTTGCCGCCGACATTGAAGTCGTGCCGGAGGCATCTTCAAGTCGGCATTCAGCCATTCGTGTTGAAAATTGTGGCGCACGCGGCTCGTGAGCAGCTTCTGTTGTTGAATCCATTGCACGCGAGCCGCGTGCGCCACAGAAACTGAGTAAAGCCACATTTCGGAGTGAACTGAAAGAGGGCTCACACAAAGGCACGAAGACACAAAATACGACGGGCTTTCAGTTGTTGAATGCCTTTTTGCCTTCGTGTTTTTGTGTGACGAACCTCTTTTGCATTGAGCCGTCAATAAGACTGCCGGGGAGTCTTCCCGTCGTCTCTCAGCCGGTTCCCTTCAACGCATCGGTCAATCTCTCGAAGTCCGATGCGTTGGTGTAAACGTGCGGGCTGAGTCGGACATAGCCGCGACGGACACTGAGGATCACTCCGTATTGCATCGCTCGGTCTCGTAAATCTTGCGGTGAGTGATTGGGAAACTCACAGGCTATGATCCCAGAGCGTCGGCGGTTGTCCGAGGATGAAAGCGCGCGGCCACCGCATTGAGTGACGACTTCGAGTTGGCGGTCCATGACATCGCACAGCCGTTCCCAAATTGCGGGTGTGCCGCACGAGAGCAGAAGCTCAAGGCTCGCCCCCAATGCGAGAATCCCGCCGACGTTTTGCGAGCCACCTTCAAACCTCGCGGCAGAATTCTTGAGTGATTGTGGAGGAAGTGGCTCAACGATTCGGAAATCTGACGATTCGTCACCGACACCGTCGTCGAAGCCAAATGGACTTCGATCAAAATTGCCCGCCGACTTCAGACTGTTCCAGCCGATACCGATTGGCCGCAGACGCTCCAAATGGTTTGCTCGAATAAACAGGATTCCGGCACCCTCCGGGCCGAGCAGCCATTTATGACCGTCGGCCACAAAGAAATCGACCGGTGATTGTTGCAGGTCGAGCGGAATGACTCCCGCTCCCTGAATCCCATCGACGCACAGCAGAATTCCTCGTTGATGACATTGATCGGCTAACAGATCGAGATCCCGCTGCCAGCCCGTTGCGAAATCGACCCAACTCACAGCAACGATGCGAGTCTTCTCGTCGGTTGCGTTCATCAACCGAATTTCGTCACAGCCGAGGGCCTCGCAAGGAACCGCACGCACTTCAACATCGCGATTGATCAGATTTCGCCAAGGTAGTGCGTTCGAAGGAAATTCGTTGGCTGGTAAGACGATGTTGTCTCCCGGCTGCCACGGAAAACTTTCGGCAACAATAGAAAGACCTGAAGTCGTGTTCGGAACAAAGGCAATCTCGTCAGTCGAACAATTCAACAAACTCGCCACCGACTCTCGAACCTTGCCGACTCGTCGACGCAGGACCGACCAATTCGCCTCGCCGTTCGAGGCCATTTCGTCAGCCCAATCGACCAGCGCTCGCGACGCAGGAAGACTCAGCGGAGCAACGGCAGAGTGATCAAAATACGCCCACCGCTCCGCGACGGGCATTTGCTGTCGAAACTGGTTCCAGAGGTCAGGCATGTTGAGGGGCTTGTGTGCAAATTGGCGAAAGATTTGATCGCAAGTCACCGCCGATTTAATGCTTGTATGAGATACCGAAATCCGCCGGAAAGGTCAGTGATCGTCCCCGCAATTGGAAATGAGAGAAACAAGACACACCATAATCCGTGACGCAGAAACCAGAGGTCGGACTTCGTTAGCGAGTTCCATCGCCTCAATGCGATCAGTAACACGCCGCACCAAAATCCCAATGAAATCCGCAGAAACACAAGGGAAACGATGCCGCCGTCCAGAATGAGGCCGGTGAAAACTGTCAGACAAATCTGCATCAAGCCGGCTCGCAGTACAGGAGACATTGGTCGTTGTATTTCGGAAGAAATCATGGAGTTCATGTCATTCAGCCCAATGTGCGCGGAACTTCTCAAAAAACTTCGTGTATCACTTTGCCGCCATTGACTGTAACCAGTTCGCGGCGGTTGCGATGCTCGAAGTACAGCTTGTGTTGATCGAGGCCGAGTGCGTGCAGGATCGTCGCGTGAAGATCATTCGGATGGACTGGGCGTTCGATTGCCGAATACCCGACTTCATCCGTCGCTCCGATCACTTGGCCACCGCGAACTCCGCCACCGGCGAACCACGTTGTGTAACCCGACGGAGAATGATCGCGGCCCGGCTTTGAAGGTCCGCGTTGTGATGCCGGAGTTCGTCCAAATTCGCCGCCGCAAATCACCAGCGTCTCGTCGAGCAGTCCACGTCGCTTCAGATCAATCAACAATCCCGCCAGCGGCTTGTCGATGGCACGACATTTCTTGCTGTGCTCCGCCTCGATGTCCGCGTGAGAGTCCCAGCCGCCCGATCGAATTTGTATGAACCGCACGCCTCGTTCGACCAATCGTCGAGTCAGCAACATGATCCGGCCATACTCGGAGGTCTCTTTCTGATCGATGCCGTACAGCGCTTGTGTCTCGGCTGATTCTCGCTGGAGATCGAAAATCGCCGGAGCGGAAATCTGCATTCGATACGCCAACTCATACGACTTAATGCGGGCCTCCAGTTGCGAGTCGTAGGGGTCCAGCGTTGAGAGTCCTGTCTCCAGGGGGACCGCAGAAGAACCGTCTTGCCCGGCGCTGGTTGCTCGACTCGTCACTCTCGACTTCCCCAAATGTTCTCGATTCAGCGTGTCGAGCAGCCGCAATTGCAATTCGCGATCACTGCGAGTGAAACCATCCGGCAGCGCGAGATTCGGAATTCCTTTCTGCGAATCAACGAGCACACCTTAATACTGTGCTGGCAAGAACCCCGTTCCAATCGCCGGTGGCCGAACCGTCTCGCCTGTTTTGAAGACGACGAATCCAGGCAGATTTGAGCTTTCACTTCCCAGTCCATAAGTCAGCCACGCTCCGAGACTCGGTCGATCACCGACCTGCGTGCCGGTCGTCGCGATGAACTCCGCCGGAGCATGAATGGGCGAGTCATGCTGACAGCTCCGAATCACACACATCTCGTCAACGCACCGCCCCAACTCCGGATGCAGGTCCGACACCGGAATCCCGCTCTCACCGTACTGCCGAAACCGCCACGGACTCGCCAACAAATTATTGAGCGGCGAACGCGCGATCTTCGGAATGGTTTTGCCAATAGATTCCGGCACATCCTTCCCATGCAGTTGTTGCAGCAACGGCTTCGGATCGAACGTATCAACCTGACTCGGCCCGCCCCCTTGGAAGACAAAGATGACGGAGCGAACGGACGCACGCGAATTTGGTCGTAGCGAGGAAGTCGTGTCGCCACCAAACAGGCCATCGTTCTTGAGCACACTCGAAAGCGCAATCGCTCCAAATGCGAGCGGTCCTTGTTGCAAAACGCCTCGACGAGAAATCACGTTGTGGCCCCTTTGAGACGTTCTCAATTCTATTGGCAAACTCGTTGGTTACTTCTCAGCAACTTCTTATGAAGAATGACATTCTCTCCGCGACACGATCGTCGAGGAATATTCTTCGGCGGAGATCACACCTTTGGAAATGAGCAGCCGCACCAACATGGCTAACCGGAGTTTGAGTTCCAAGTTTTCTTCGGCGAGTTCTTTGACGTTCTGCAAGTCCCATTTTGTCTCTTGCAGTGCGGCCCTCAAGTTAGCCACATCGCTGATCGAAGGGGTTGCGGCATCGCGAATCAAATTCACAAAAAAGTCAGACATGACAAACTCCCTTTGGCAGCGAAGTCATTGATGAGACGACAGCGTCTGGTTGTCACTCAAACATCAGTGCTACCAGCAACGACTCTCGTTGCCAGCCATCGTTTTAACGATGAATCACCTTCCCCGCTTCTTCGGCCCGCGAGTAGTCCTTCAACACCGATGTGCTCATCGAGATCAGGCCACTCGATCGCATAACCGTGGCCAAGCAATTGCCAGTTGTCACGCTCGGACTCAGTCGCGTGAAGCAAGCGCGGATACCAAGCCAGCGGAACGCTCAAGCAACGTCCATCAGCAAGTTCCACGTTCATGGAGTCTGCAGTCAGTTCCAAAGATTGAGCGAGCGGTTCGATTTCAAGCATCAAAGTTTTCATGCCATGCCTCGCTTAATGTTTGCTGGTGCTTAAGGACCAATCGTTCGATGTCGTTCAACTCTGCTGTCGCAAATCCGTGATTGCAGGCCAACTCAATCGGCAACAGCCAGAACTTAACGATGTCACGGTCCCGTTTCACATGGATATGTGGCGGCTCGCTTCGATCCGAACTGAAAAACACAAAACTGTAAGGCCCGTCGCGCAAGACCGTTGGCATCTCAATCACTCCAATGACGACAACTCGCTCAAACTCATCATCACATGGCACAACATCTGAAACGGAGTTGGACCGTTTGGATTCGCGGAGCTGCCGGAGCGTTTCGCGGTTTCTTCATTGAGGAATTTGAGAAGGGCGAGTTGTTCAGTTTCTGTCGGTGGGCGGCTGAGGACTTCGCGGAAGAGTATGTCGATTTGCCGTTCACGGTCGGAGCCAGCGAGTGACTCGACACGCTGCGCCAATGCAAACGCTGTTCGCAGAGTGAATTCGTTGTTGAGCAGAAACAACGCGTGCAACGTTGTTGTCGAGACATGCCCCTGTGGGCAGCTTTCGCTCGCTTCGCTTGGTCCATCGAACAACCCTTGCATCGACGGCGGATTGCCTCGCTTCTGGAACAAATACAAATTGCGGCGGTTTGATGCTTCGCGGCCTTCGACTGGAACGCTCGGCCCGCCGATGCGGCGATCGAGCAATCCCGCGATGGCGAGCTGTGTGTCACGCAAGACTTCCGCCTCAACGCGGCGACGTGGAAACGTGGCCGACGCTTCTAGCGTCGGCGATGGAGGCAAACTGCTTCCACCACGAGATGACGTCATCTGATACGCCCGCGAAGTCACGATCAGCCGTTGGATGTGCTTCGTGCTCCAGCCGGACTCGATCAGTTCGCTCGCGAGCCAATCGAGCAATTCCTGATTCGATGGCTTCGCACCGCGCACTCCGAAGTCATCCGAGGTCTCGACGATCCCCGTTCCAAAATGCCACTGCCACAACCGATTGACCCACACGCGAGCCGTCAGCGGATGCTGCGGATCGGTCATCCAATTCGCGAGGTCGAGCCTTGTAGCCCTGTCGCTCTGCGACAGGAAAGCCGAATTCGCGTTTGACGTCGATATATCGCGGGAGGTCGAGCGTGAATTGGCGGAGTTGTGTGCGTTCGGCAAATCCTGTCGCGGAGCGACAGGGCTAGTGCGTTTGCAAGTGGATTGAATCTGCGAGGTGCAAGTCCTCGTCGAAGTTGGTTTGAACTTTGTATCCGAACGTAACTGCGTCGTCGTGAGACGGGGTGGAGAGCAACGGGAGGAGAACGGCTAGTCCGTAGGA
>JAPLNX010000001.1 GCA_026400935.1 Planctomycetia bacterium
GAATTTCTGCGACTGCTAACCTCGCTTGGTGGATACAGCAACCGTGCCACCGAACGCCCGCCAGGCCCGCTGCCATTCTGGCTTGGACTCCGCCGAATGCACGACCTTGCGATCGCTTTCCAGATTTTTAAAACTCTGCCAGAAAGTTAGCTATAAACAACAGGTTGACGACCGCGAACTGCTGTTCGGCATCAAGGTTCTGCGCGCCGTCCAAATCTTGGAACGTACCCGCTGTGAAGAGCACTCGCACGACGCCTGGGTTGAAGAAGTCCGAGAAGTAGTAGCGGAAGGTGGTGGCGTCGAGTTGTTGAGCCGCACCGTTGATCGCCGCTCGTGGCGCGACCCAATCGCCCGCTTCATCCTTCACCAACAACGTGAATTCCTGCCCCACGTCGATGATCGATGAGACATCGAGACCTTGTCCTGTGCGATCCTGAAATTGAATGTCGATGTAGCCGTGGTCATTGAGCGTTGAGCGATCGGCCCGTCGGCCGATACTCGGATTGAATAGCTCAGCGGTCGGTGCCGCGAGGTAGAACTTTTCTGTTCCCACCGTCGTCTGGAAGCCCGCCGAATCGGTGACCGCGTTCGGGAGATACTCGACATCGACTTGGCCGACGACGAACTGCCCCGTAAATGCGTACCGATAGACGCCGTCCCCAACGGCGGTTGGTGTGCCGACAATGACGACATCATTCGCGCCGTCACCACTGACATTGAACTCGGCAGCTGCATCGAAAATCGTGGACTCGTCGAGCGTCGCACCGTTGGTCGCTATGAATTTCACATCCAGATAACCGCGATTGTTGAGGAGCGTCAGCCCGGTCGTGTCGAACGCGATCGGATCGGCGAGCGCCGCCGTCACTCCGGTTGCGAGAAACGCCTCGGTTCCCGCCGCCGAGACAACGCCGTCCAAGTCTTGAATCGCTCCGTCGAGAAACTCGACTGCCACAGAGCCAGTCTGCGTGAATGGGGACTCGATCGCGTAGCGATACACATTGGGCTCACCGGCAACCGGCACGCCAACGCCGCTAATCACGGCTCCGAGTCCCGCACCGGACAACGTGAACTCGGGGGCCGCGTCCGTCAGGCTCGCTTCATCAATCGCGACACCCGCAGACGTGGCGACAAAGACTTCGAGATATCCCTGCTGGTTCAGCTTCAGCACATCGATCCGCGAGCCTGCCACCGGATTCCGTAACACCATCTCCGGGCCGGTCACCGTGAAGGAGAAGTTCTTCTCGGTATTGACGTTCCCTTGCGAGTCGGTGAACGCCGCCGAGACCAGTTGAACGCTGACCGGGCCGACACCGAACGTCCCTGTAAACGGGTAGTAGTAGAGTTGATCGTCGTTCACGTCGCGCACCGGCTGACCGAGCGTTACTCCGGCAGCTGCCGCTCCGGACAACACGACCTCAGCAGCGTCGTCTGTGATTGTCGTGACGTCGGCGATCGCACCCGGAACCGAGATGAATCGAACCGCGAGACGTTGAGCGCGATTCAAGTTCGCTCGGTCGATCCGTTCGCCGTCCGCTGGCTGTTGTTTATAGCTAACTTTCTGGCAGAGTTTTAAAAATCTGGAAAGCGATCGCAAGGTCGTGCATTCGGCGGAGTCCAAGCCAGAATGGCAGCGGGCCTGGCGGGCGTTCGGTGGCACGGTTGTTGTATCCACCAAGC
>JAPLNX010000473.1 GCA_026400935.1 Planctomycetia bacterium
ACCTACACCGGCAAACCGACACAATCGCAGCCCGTAGCTCGGTTCTGCCCACCGCACCGGCGCATCACCCGCACCACAAAAATCCAACAAGCCGCACTCCAAATCTAATGGCAGGTTATTTCTTGGTCGTGGCACTAGCTTCAATCCAAGCACGTTCAGCGCCGACCGAATCAATCCATATCAGCATTGATTTCCGCGAATCGTATCAGGAGCACTGGACAACGAATCTGATCACCAACGCCTAGTTGCCCGATCAAAACTCCCGCAGTTCGATCTGCTCGATTCGCTGAAGATCCCCGAAGAGGTGCAGTACAAAATCTTTCGAGGGAACGCGATCAAGCTGCTGAAGCTGGAAGGCAAGTAATCGTTGACAGAACGAGGTGACACAATGCGCGCGATGCTGTGGTTGCTATTCGCAGGAGCGATTCCGTTCTCGCCGGGGTTCGCCGAAGACATTCCAAAGCGAGTCTTTCTCCAGGGGCGACGGATCAGCTCTTACGAGCATGGCTCGCTCAGCTCCAAACTAGGCGAACCGTCAGAATTACCGATCTTCGACGACGGTGGCCGCGATTGGACTCTGGAGTTGAAAAGGGATCGATACCTGATTCGTCGAGCCCTCACTACTCCCGAAGAGAAAAGGCTGTATCTCGGTTTTCAGATGAAACCATCGGTTGCCGACAAACAGGTCCAAGTCATCTTGAAAAACGAACCTGATGAAAGTTGCCATTGGTTGGTTGAGGACGCGGAAAAGAAAGAACCGCTCAACCCCAATAGCAGTCGCCAATTCGTGTTCCTGAAAGCGGGCGCAGGTGAGTTTCGTGGTTGGTATCTGACGCCCGGCGAACCAATCAAAGTCAAAAACGACATTGTTGTTGAACGATCCGCCAGCCTATCCAAGGAGAAAACCGCGAAAGCGCGATTGAAAGTCTGGCAGGACGGAAAATGATCTCGCCCAAGGAGCCAAGCGATGTCCACCCACGAATTGATCGAACAACTGCGGCGATTGCCCGCGGCGGATCGTGTGGACGTCGATCGCTGTCCTTACTCCGAAGGAGTTGCATCACATAGCCCAGGGTTGCCGCGCTTCGCGGCTACCCTGGGTGAGAGATCACAATTGGACCTCTACCCCGAAGGGATTGCGCCCTTCGACAACGAAGATGACACAACCCCGTTGGGGTAGAACATCATTGGCCAATCCAGTTCCCAGGGTAGCCGCGATGCGCGGCAACCCTGGGCTATGAGACATAACTCCTTCGGAGTATCGGCGGGCACGGAATGACAAAACTCACTATCACGATCATCGCCGTCATTGTTGCCGTCACCTCGCTGACGTCGGCTGCCGAACCGCATTGGTCCTTCCGCAAAATCTCTCGCCCGACTCCGCCGCGTGTTCGGCAAGCCGATTGGCCGCGAAACGGCAGCGACTCGTTCGTGTTCGCGCGGTTGGAGAACGAGAACGTCGCGCCGTCGCCGGAAGCCGACCGAGTCACGTTGATTCGGCGAGTCACGCTCGACCTGATCGGGCTGCCGCCGACGCCGGAGGAGGTCGAGGAGTTCGTCCACAACGAGCAACCCGACGCTTACGAGCGGTTGGTGGATCGGCTGCTCGCGTCGCCGCATTACGGGGAGCGGTGGGCTCGGCCGTGGCTCGATCTGTGTCATTACGGCGACAGCGACGGACATTTGACCGATCAGTTACGCCCGGTCGCCTGGCGCTATCGCGATTGGCTCACGCGAATGCTCAACGACAATCTGCCGTTCGATGAATTCACGGTACGCCAGATCGCGGGGGATTTGCTGGATGCCGGCGCTAGTAGTGACTCGATTTATCGAGTCGAAGCGTCCCCAAGCACCCATGAATGGGGGCACTACGAGCGCATCCTCGGCACAGGCTTCCTCCGACAAACGCTCAGCAATCGGGAGGGCGGTGCGGACCTCGAAGAGTTCCGCGTCGCTCAGATCGTCGATCGCACGTCGATGGTCGGCACGATTTGGCTCGGCCTGACCGTGGGCTGCGCGAGGTGTCACAATCACAAGTATGACCCGCTGACTCAGGCCGAGTTCTTTCGGTTGTACGCATTCTTCGATGACGCCGACGAGGTCAACATCGACGCGCCGCTGCCGGACGAAGTCGCCGGCTATCAACGCTCGCGGCCGGAGTACGAACGGCGGCGGCGCGAGATCGTCGAGCCGTATCGCGTGGGACTGACCGAACTGCAAAAGCTGTGGGAAGCAAAGGCTCTTCACGCGGCGGCGCATCCCGGCGAAGACCATATTTGGGATCGACAGTGGGAAGTGCTCGGCCTGATCTGGGGCGGCCACCTGGGCGAAGGGCAACTCGAAGGCTGCGAGATCGTGCGGCTTCCGTGGGAGAATCGAACGCAGCGTAAGCAGGACGACTGGCTCGATTATTTTTTGGCGCACGGCTCGATCGTGGATGCGAAGAAGTTCGCCGAACTGAAACTGCCGGAACTGCAACAGAGGCTCGTTGCGTTGAAGAAAGAGTTCGCTGCCACTCACGCCACGCGCGCACCTGTGATGCAAGCGGCATTCGCTCCGCGACAGACCTACATTCACGAACGCGGCGACTTTCGTGGCCGAGGAGCAGATGTCACGCCGGGGGTGCCGAAGTGGATCGGCGGAGCCAACGATAGGGGTAGGAACGACCGATTGATTTCGGTCGCCCCTCCCTCCGAACCGGACGGGCGGGTTTCCCGCATCCGGCTCTCCGGTTGATGGTCTTACCTGCGAGAGGATTGAACGGCCAGTGCATGGGCGGTGGTCACGCTGACCGCTCGTGTGACCGTCAACCGGATGTGGCAAGAATTCTTCGGCCGTGGCCTCGTCGCGACGTCCGATGACTTCGGAGCACGCGGCGACTTGCCGTCGCATCCGGAGTTGCTCGATTGGCTGGCGGATGAGTTTCAACGGGAGGGCGAGGCTCCCGCCCAACACGCATGGGACGTCAAGCAGATGCACCGGTTGATTATCACGTCGGCGACGTACCGGCAATCGTCTCGACCGCGAGAGGAATTCGCGACACGCGATCCAAACAACGTGCTGCTCGCGAGGCAGAACAGCTTGCGAGTCCCGGCCGAGACGGTGCGCGACGCGGCGCTCGCGGCCAGCGGTTTGCTCAGCCGAAAGCTTGGCGGGCCGAGTGTCTTTCCACCGCAACACGAGCGAGTCACGATGGAAGCCTTTGGCAGCAATTCGTGGAAGACCAGCGAGGGGGCGGATCGGTATCGACGCGGGCTTTACACGTTCATCTTGCGAACTTCGCCATTCGCGCAGTCGATCACATTCGATGCTCCGCCGCCGGTTGATGTCTGCACGCGCCGCGACCGATCCAACACGCCGCTGCAAGCGCTGACATTGCTCAACGACCCGGTCTTCGCCGAGATGGCCGCCGCGCTTGCCGAACGAGTCCGTCGCGAAGGCGGAGCGAGCGACCGAGACCGCCTGCGATTCGCCTGGAAGGTCTGCTTCGGCCGATCTGGCTCTGAAGCCGAACTGACACGATTGCAGCAATACTTCGATATTCAACGAGACACGAACAAAGACGAGTCAGCCGCATGGGCCAACTTGGTCAGCGTGCTGCTCAACCTGCACGAGTTCATCACACGGGATTGAATGCGTGGTTGAACCACAAAGGCATGAAGTCACAAAGAATGCAGATGACAGAAATCGCTTTCTTTTGTTTTCCCTTTATTCTTCGTGCCTTTGTGCCTTAGTGGTTCAAATCAAAGGAGCTTTCATGGAACCAATACCAGAAAGGGTTGAATGGGTTGCCAAGCAGCTGGTCGATGCTGCATACAAAGTCCACAAAGCCTTGGGGCCGGGTTTGCTGGAGTCGGTGTACGAGTCGTGTCTTTGCCACGAACTGACCAAGCGAGGGATTCCGTTCCGGCGACAATTGGAACTGCCGGTCGTTTATGACGGGATTCGATTGGATGCGGGGTTGCGTTTGGATTTGCTGGTGGATGAATGTGTGATCGTCGAATTGAAGGCCGTTGAGAAGCACAACACGTTGTTTGAAGCTCAACTTCTGACTTACCTTAAGTTGACGGGACATCGCTTGGGATTGTTGATCAATTTCAATGTCGAACTGATCAAAGACGGGATCAAGCGAATGGTTCATTGATGGGTTAAAGAAAACTTTTTCAACCACAAAGGCACGAAGGCACAAAGAGGGGCATCAGACAAGAGACGTTTGCGCGTCTTGCTTTCCTTGTGCCTTTGTGCCTTTGTGGTTCAATTCATTCCCGTGGTTCAAAATCCTGGTCTACGAGTGTGAAACATGACTTACGATCTCTATCGCCGATGCTTCCTGCAGCAAACGGCCTACGGCCTCGGTTCGATGGCGTTGGCTCAATTGTTGAACGAAGAATCGTCGTTCGCGGCGACAGCGAGTTCGGCCAGCAATGCGATGTTGCCGAAAGCTCCGCACTTCAAGCCGCGTGCGAAGAACGTGATCTTCCTCTTCATGGCTGGCGCGCCGAGTCAGTTCGATCTCTTCTCGCCAAAGCCGGTCATGCAACAGTTGCATGGGCAGCCGGTGCCGGCGTCGTTTTTGGAAGGGCTGAGTGATTCGCTGATCAAAGGGAGCGCGCGGGTTTGGGCGTCGCCGCGCAAGTTCACGAAGCATGGTGAGTGCGGGATGGACTTCTCCGATTACTTGCCGCATCTGGCGACGTGTGCCGATGACCTGTGCATGATCCGCACGATGAAGACGGACGTGCCGAATCATGATCCGGCTCAGTTGACGATGCAGTGCGGAGTGCCTCGGTTCGGAATGCCGAGCATGGGGTCGTGGATCACCTACGGCCTCGGCTGCGAGTCACGCAACCTGCCGAGCTTCACTGTGCTGCTGTCGAACAACGGGCCGGGAGACATTGCCGGGACCGCGCTGTGGGACAGTGCCTTTCTGCCGGCGACGCATCGGGGCGTGACCTTTCGCAGTCAGGGTGATCCGATTTTGCATCTCGCGAATCCCGATGGAGTCACTCGTCAGCAACAACGACAACGGCTGGATGCGATCAACGATCTCAATCGGCTTCGTCAGCAACAGCAGCCCGATCCGGAGATCGCGACGCGGATCGAAAGCTACGAACTCGCGTTTCGGATGCAGGCCGCCGCGCCGGAGTTGCTCGACTTCCAGCAAGAGTCGCCGCACACGCTGGCCGAGTACGGTATCGGCGACGAGAAGACCGACACGTTCGCGCGGAATTGTCTGCTGGCTCGGCGGATGGTCGAGCGGGGTGTCCGCTTCGTGCAGTTGTATCACTACACTTGGGACGATCACGCGGACCTCAACAACAAGCTCAAGCAGAACACCGACAAGACCGACCGTCCCTCCGCCGCGCTGATTCACGATCTCAAGCGACGCGGGTTGCTCGACGACACGCTGGTGATCTGGGGCGGCGAGTTCGGCCGCACGCCGATGAACGAAGTCCGCCGAGGCATCAACCCTGGTAAAGAAGGCCGCGACCATCACCCGTTCGCCTTCACAATGCTGCTCGCCGGCGGCGGAGTCCGCGGCGGCCAAGTCATCGGCGAGACCGACGATCTCGGATATCACCCGATCGCCAATCCAGTCCATGTCCACGACTTGCAAGCCACAATCCTGCATGCGCTCGGCTTGGATCACACACGGCTGACGTTTCGACATCAAGGCCGCGATCACCGGCTGACCGATGTGGCTGGTGAGGTCGTGCAGAAGGTCTTTGCGATAGGGGTAGGAACGACCGATTGATTTCGGTCGCCCCTCCCTCCGAACCGGACGGGCGGGTTTCCCGCATCCGGCTCTCCGGTTGATGGTCTTACCTGCGAGAGGATTGAACGGCCAGTGCATGGGCGGTGGTC
>JAPLNX010000427.1:0-12317 GCA_026400935.1 Planctomycetia bacterium
ACGCCAAGGTCGCTGCGGTCGAGGCCGAGGGCTAGATCATCACCGCTGGCCGAACAAATTCTTTGTCAAGCAAGGGCTGTTCAACCTGACCACCGCCCATGCACTGGCCGTTCAATCCTCTCGCAGGTAAGACCATCAACTGGAAAGCCGGATGCGGGAAACCCGCCCGTCCGGTTTGGAGGGAGGAGCGACCGAACTCAATCGGTCGTTCCTACCCCTATCGGTTATGCGCCGCCTTCTTTCTTTTGGGCTTTCGCCCAGCCATCGCGCAGCGTGACCGAGCGGTTGAAGACCATGTGCTCGGATCTCGAATCTTTCGCGTCGAGCGAGAAATAGCCGAGTCGCTCGAATTGGTACTTGCTGCCTGGGACGGCATCTTTGAGGCTCGGTTCGATCCACGCTTGGGGGATGACTTCCAGCGAATTTGGATTGAGCGTCGTTTTCCAATCGACACCTTCAGCGACATCGTTGGGATCGGGTTGTCGGCAGAGGTGATCGTACAAGCGGACCTCCGCAGGCAAAGCGTGTTCGGCGGAGACCCAGTGCATTGTCGCTTTGACTTTGCGACCGTCGGGCGAGTTTCCTCCGCGCGACGCCGGATCGTAGGTGCAACGGACTTCGACAACATTGCCATCGGCGTCCTTGACGACATCGGTGCAAGTGACGAGGTAGCCGTAACGCAATCGAACTTCGCGGCCGGGGCTTAAGCGGAAGAACTGCTTCGGCGGATTCTCCATGAAGTCGTCTTGCTCGATGTAAAGCGTTCCGGAGAACGGCACCTTTCGCGAACCGGCACTTTCATCTTCGGGGTTATTCACCGCGTCGATCCAATCGACCTCACCCGCTGGCCAGTTCGTGACCACGAGCTTCAGTGGACGCAGAACGGCCATCACGCGAGCCGCTCGCTTGTTGAGATCATCACGCAGCGCGTCTTCGAGCCAAGCCATTTCAATCGTACTGTTGAATCGCGCGACACCGATTCGTTCGCAGAAGGCGCGGAGTGCTTCTGGTGTGTAGCCACGACGTCGCAGACCGCAGAGCGTCGGCATGCGTGGATCGTCCCAACCACTGACGTCACCTGATTGCACCAACTCCAGCAGACGCCGCTTGCTCATCACCGTGTAAGTGAGGTTCAAGCGAGCAAACTCGTACTGATGCGACGGGAAGATGCCGAGCTTTTCAAGGCACCAATCGTAAAGCCGACGATGCGTCTCGAACTCCAGAGTGCAGATTGAGTGCGTGACTTGCTCGATCGAATCGCATTGGCCGTGAGCGTAGTCATACATCGGATAGATGCACCATTTGTCGCCGGTCCGATGATGATGCGCGTGGCGAATGCGATACAGAATTGGGTCGCGCATGATGAGATGCACGGCGGCCAAGTCGATTTTCGCTCGCAAGACGTGAGCACCGTCCGCGAACTCACCCGCTCTCATGCGGCGGAACAAATCAAGATTCTCGGCGATCGAGCGATCACGAAACGGACTCGGTTTTCCGGGTTCGCTCGCCGTTCCGCGTTGCTTGGCGATTTCTTCGGGTGACTGGCTATCGACATACGCCAGCCCGTCTTCGATTAGCTTCTCGGCCCATTGATAAAGTTGTTCGAAGTAATCCGAAGCGAAGTACAATCCGTCCCATTGAAAGCCTAGCCACCGGACATCTTCCTGAATCGAATCAACGTACTCGACATCTTCCTTCGTTGGGTTTGTGTCATCGAAGCGGAGGTTGCACTTGCCGCCGTACTTAAGCGCGAGACCGAAGTTCAAACAGATCGACTTGGCGTGTCCGATGTGAAGATAACCGTTTGGCTCCGGCGGAAATCGCGTTTGAACTCGATCGTCATGTTTTCCCGTCCGTCGATCTTCCTCAATGATCTGCTCAATGAAATTCAAAGAACGTTCGGGCTTCTCCGAGCCATCCGCACTCGAAGTCAAATCCGTACCAGCCATCTCACGAGTCTCCATTCTCAAAAACGCCTTCCTGCAATCTACTATCTCAAATTTGAGATCATCGATTGCGAGCACACGAGCAACGCAGCCGACCTTAGCGTTTGGCAGATGGGCTTTCCAGTTGCGTGAGCAGCCTCAGAGATATTCAACGCGAAGACGCAAAGAACGCGAAGGAACGCCAAGAAAGACGTCGTCCAAAATCATTGAGCCGAGCCGTTCATACAATCACAAGCCAGTCATCATCATCAACACCGCCTTGCCTCTCTCTTTGTGCCTTCGTGTTGAAAACTCCCTTCAGTCAGCTCAATTTGAGTTATCTAAATCGTGACACTCAGCGGATTGCCATTATCCTTTGCCGTGAACTTCAAAATGAAGGGGACGGCAACTTCAGCCCATTCGGCAGCAGTCGGATAATGATGGGCCGATGACGCGAAGCAGCTTTGCAACATTTCGGTGTTGATGATCCCGGGGTTAAGTGGAACCGCAGCCATGCCATCGGGTAGCTCTTGAGCTAACGCACGCGTCAGTCCTTCAACGGCCCATTTCGTCGCGCAATAGGGAGCCACTTCGGGCGATGTTGATCGCCCCCAGCCCGAACTAAAATTAACGATGACGCCGCTTTGTCGTGCGAGCATCGCGGGGATGAAATGTCGGATGACATTCGCGATTCCTTTGATATTAATGTCGATGACATCATTGAACTCTTGAGGCGGCACATTCCACAGAGGCGCGTTGCGATTGATGATCGCTGCGTTATTGATCAACAAATCTGGAATTCCAACTTGAGTGATGACTGACTCCGCCCAATCAGACACCTGGCAATCGTTGGTGACGTCAATTGAATCGAACCGATGAGGGCCGGAAAACTGCTGACGCAGCGCCTCGATTGCGGGTTTCGATCGGCCGCATCCGATGATTGTGTGTCCGAGCGCTGAAAACTTTGCGACCATCGCTTCGCCAAGCCCTTTGGTAACTCCGGTGATCACGACTATGCGTCCGCTAGATGATTTCGCCATGTTGTTCTTCCTGGGTAAATAATGGCACATTACGGATTCCGTGTGTCGTTGCAATTCGCGGGATGCGACTTGAGAATCCCAGACCGTTTGAAAATCCTGGTCCTCAAAATTGTCCTCAACTGGAGACAGAGTTTATGAGTATTCAAAATTGGTCGGCTCGATCATTCGCGACCACCCTGGTTCTCGTCTTTGCAGCGTCTTGCGTGATTGCAGCTGACGAAAAGGAAACCCGCGAAGTGGCGGTCAAGGACATCAAGCTGACCATCCCGAAGGGGTGGAAACAGGAAGAACCGAGTAGCAAGCTGCGAGTCGCTCAATTCAAGATTGCTGCAGCCGAAGGAGACAAAGAAGCGGCCGAGTTGGCCATCAATCAATTCGGTGGCGGCGGCGGTGGAGTCGATGAAAACGTCAAACGCTGGGTCAATCAATTTTCTGCCAAGGACCGAAAGGTCAAAGTGGCCAAAGGGAAGTCTTCGCAAGGTGAGTATGTCGTTGTAGACGCAACGGGAACCTACAACAGGCCGGACGGCCCGCCATTTGCGCAAAAGACCATTCCCGTTGCTGGCCAGCGTATGTTGGCCGTAATGCTCATGACGGGAGAAAACGGGAGCTACTTTTTGAAGCTCACTGGGCCGGAAAAAACTGTCTCCGCAGCTGCAGACGATCTGCGAAAAGCTTTCGGAGCAAAAGCTGAAGACGAGAAAGAGCAGAAGTCCGAGTAACTCGGTTACCTAACAGCGCAGCAAAAGAAGCCCGGCTTTTCAAAAAAAGCCGGGCTTCTTTTTATCCCAGATTCAAAGACTCTCGTACTACTTCTTCTTGATCAACTTGTGGCAGCGTTTGCAGCGTACGCGTGCCTTAACCAAGCAGTTGCATTTCGGACAGCGCTTCAACTTCAGGGCGATTTTGCGCTTTGTTCGGGGGCGAATCACCATTTCAAATCATTCCTGCCAATTCGGACCAATGTCGGGTGGAAAAGAGCGGGGCAAGCTAGCGAAAGCTGCTGCCAATCTCAAGCGGTCTAGCGGAATCTACAACCAGCGATCCCAAATCTCGAAGGTTTGTCTACTTGCGATTGGTCCAGGTGGGAAATTTCTGTTGCGTGTCTCAATGGCTGCCGACAGAATGCCGCCCGTTTTTAAGATGATCGCTTTCGACGAAAACTTGGCTATGAATCGCCCGACGGCAAGAATTTCACTCCAACTACTGCGAGGTGTTGTCGTCGCTTTTTTTCTGCAATTGGTGGCCAACTCGTCTGCATCTGCTAGTTGCGGCGATTATTTGCTGCATCGCTCGCTCGATCAAAATTCGTCAACCGATCACATCATCGCTTCCACGTTGGCAAATGCTGATGAAGCTGAAATGCCTAGTCCGCCAGTACCGTCGTCTCCGTGCCGAGGAATGAATTGCTCAAAGCCAGTTCCGCTGATTCCAGTGACGCCGTTGCGAATTCAATGGCAACATCAGGATCACTGGTGTTTCTTGACGATGACGTTGATTTTTAGCGACTCATCGGGATCGAGCGACTGGTCATGGCTCAAGACGAAATGCCAGCCGATTCATGGTTCGTTTCACTTGGATCGTCCTCCCCAATTGGGTTGAGGACTCGCTGCTTTTGATCGTCGATGCGGTTGCGCCTTGGGATTCGGTCTCGTAGCGTTTGGTTGTTTCCAACGATATTGCTCGGACGCCTGTCGTGAAGCAGTTGCGAGTGGCATCTGTGGTTCTGCCCAAAGATTTTGGCCGGAACCCACGAGTGGCTCAATGGCGGCGTATTTGTGGAACTGCCTGCTTGGCCTTTTTGTTTTTTGTGGAGTTGAATGATGTCGCGTCGTCGCGGATTTACTTTGATCGAATTGTTGGTGGTGATTGCAATCATCGCCATTTTGATTGCTCTGTTGTTGCCTGCCGTGCAGCAAGCACGCGAGGCCGCTCGCCGAAGCCAGTGTCGAAACAACCTCAAGCAAATGGGACTGGCGATTCACAACTACATTGATACCCACAAGCGAATGCCTTTTGGCAAAGGGCCAAGTTACACGAATCCGGCGGGCATTCCGGTCTACGCACGTTGGTCACAGCACGCGATGCTGTTGCCGTTCCTGGACCAACCGAGTCTCTACAAGAGCATCAACTTCAGCGCGCCTCCGGATACGCCGGGCATGGCCGGAGCAGTCCCGTTTATGCCGGCTTACGTCAGCCCCGGTGGAATCAATACCGTCGCCAGCCGAACGTTGATTCCTGGTTTTCTGTGCCCTTCGGACGCTTATCCATCCGACGCTTGGATGGGGCAAAACAACTACGCGGCTAATCAAGGGGGGTGGCTTTGCGACCGTAGCGACGCTCAAGGAGCGGCAACGGACAACAGTCCGTCGGAAACTCAAACTGGAATTTTTTACTACTTGAGCAGCGTGAATCCTGGCGACGTCAAAGATGGATTGAGCCAGACGGTTTTCTTCAGCGAGAAGAAAAGAGGAAATGGTACCCCCGATCCTAAGACCGACTTGTTCGTGATCCCGCACCAGACTTCGCTCAATGCGACTTACACGACGTGCTCGACGATTAACACATTGACTGCGTTGCCGCTAACCAGCAAATGGGGTTTTAGTTGGGTGATGGGAGAAAACTGTTGCACTCAATACAACCACGTCGCGACACCAAATCGCACCAGTTGCGCGGGAACCGGCTTCCCCGGCACGATGACCAACATGGCCATGCAGGTGACTCCGTCGAGCTATCACAACGGCGGGGTTCATGCTCTGACCGGTGACGGCGCGGTCCATTTCACCAACGACAGCGTCGATCTCGCCGTCTGGCGTGCGCTGGGAACTCGTCGGAGCAGCGAAGTGTTGTCATCACCTTTTGGGAATTAGCCTTGATGATTCAGGTTTATGTAACCCGAAGCGTGAGCGAGGGCGATTCCATGCGTAATTTGAATCAGCTTCTAGCAATGATATTACTGGCGTGCGTTGGTTGCGGGTCATCGGGAAGTGGGCAAGAGCGATACATTCCGACGCAGGCGGTCGCTCTTGCCACGGTTGAGACGGCCTTGAAAGTATGGCAGCGTGGCGAGCCTGGCGGTGAAATCAAAGGGACGAAGCCGCTGATCTTTGTCACCGATTCGCACCGTCGAGCGGGGCAGAGGTTAGAGTCATTTGAGATTCTTGGCGAAGTTCCTGGTGAGACGCCGCGATGTTTGCTGGTCAAAGTGAAACTCGCGAATCCTGATGCCGAAGAGAAGGTGCGATATGCCGTCATCGGGATCGATCCGTTGTGGGTTTATCGGCATGAGGACTTAGAGATGATTCTGCATTGGGACCATCCGATGCCAGGACCGAAATCAGCGGTGGGAGACACAGCAGAAACAAAATCGGCGACGAGCGAATCGACAACGAGGCAACCATGAGCGATCCCTCACCGTTGAATGGCCGCACTTCGAACTTGTGGCAGCGTGCGATCTGGGCTGTGCGTATTGTGGAAGTCCGGTTCCGTTTTTTCATCGTGTTATTTGTCGCTTTTCTGATTGTCGGACGTTGGGAGACTTGGCGGAATTATTGGGGACGCTGGACTCGCCCGCTCATTGGTGGGCTGGCTCACGGCGGAACGGTTTCGACCGATACCGAGTTCTTTTGTCCGATGTGCCCTGGTGTGTTATCCGACTGGCCGGTGATTTGTCCGGTCTGCCATATGGATCTCGTGCTGCGAAAACGGGGCGAGGCGACGGTATTGCCGGACGGTGTACTCGCGCGGATGCAGTTTTCGCCGTACCGCATTCAATTGGCCGGGATTCAAACGACCGAACTGCAACCGCAGACGATCGACGGCGTCGGCGAATGTTTGGCCGTTCCGGAATCGGCGGTCATCGACAGCGGCACGTTGCAGGTTGTCTATGTCGAGTCGATGCCGGGGATGTTCGACGGCGTGGCGGTGAAGTTGGGTGATCGAGTCGGCGAACTGTGGCCGGTTCGCGAAGGGCTCAAGGCGGGGCAACGAGTCGCGACGGCCGGTGCGTTTCTGATCGACGCGGAGACGCGGTTGAATCCGAGTCTGGCCGCCGCGTACTTCGGAGCCGCCGGACGGGGAGCGAGTGAGTCGCGCACGCCGACAACGCCGCACTCGCATCGCAAGCGATCGAAGAAGGGAAGCAAGCTGTCGCCGGAAGATTTGAAGTTGGCGGCGTTGCAAAAGATTTGTCCGGTGACTGGGTTGGATCTGAACTCGATGGGCGGCCCGGTCCCCGTCGAAGTGGCTGGCCGAAAGGTTTTCATTTGCTGCGTCGGCTGCGTAGGGGCGTTGAAGAAGGATTCGGAGAAGCATCTGGCGAAGCTGAAGGCCGAAACGAAATGAGCGTCCCATGATTGAGCGGCTCATCGAACTGTCGATTCGGCATCGCGGCGTGACGATTGTTGCGGCGTGTTTGCTGGCGCTGTGCGGGCTGTTCGCGGTGGCGACGACTCCGATGGATGCGGTGCCGGACTTGTCGGAGAACCAAGTGCTGGTCTTCACCGATTGGCCGGGGCACAACCCGCGTGAGATCGACGAGCAAGTGACGTATCCGCTCTCGCTGCACCTGCAAGGGATTGAGGGGGTGCGGGTCGTTCGCGGTTCGAGCGACGCCGGGTTCTCGCTGCTGCATTTGATCTTCGAGGACGGAATTCGCTTCGAGACTTGTCGGGCTCGCGTGCAAGAGCGGCTGGCGTTGATCGGCGACGCGCTACCGAACGGAGTCACGCCGCGACTGGCTCCCGATGCGATCCCGACCGGTCAGATCTTCTGGTACACGGTCGAAGGGCCGGGGCACGATCTCGGTCGGCTGCGGGACATTCAAGATTGGTATCTGCGGCCGCAGCTCAGTTCGGTGGCGGGGGTCGCTGAGGTGGCGAGTGTCGGCGGATTCGTGCGCGAGTACGTCGTGGAACTCGATCTCGCGAAGCTGCAATCACTCGGCCTGTCACCGCGCGAGATTTGTGAGGCGATTGAGCACTCGCAAGCGGTGCTCGGCGGGAACGTGATTCACAAGGGGAACGCCGAATTCCTCGTCCACACGGCGAGCGGGTTCGGGGCGCGTTCCGACACGAATCGTTCGCCCGATGAGATTCAGCGGCAGACGTTGCAAGATCTCGAAGCGGTGTTGATCCCGTCGCGGGAGGGCGAAGCTGCTGCTGAGCCGACTGACGGAGCAACGGCTCGGCGGGAGGGCGAAGTTCCTACTGAGCCATCTGAGGGCGCAACGGCTCGGCGGGAGCCTCGCCCTCCCGCTAGAGCAGTGACGTTGCGTGATATCGCTCGCGTGACGATGGGACCGAAGCCGCGGCGCGGGGTGTTCGAGAAGGACGGCAACGAAGTGGTCGGCGGCGTGATCGCGATGCGGTTTGGGCACAACCCGCTGGAAGTCACGCGGGCGATTCGCCGCAAGCTGACCGAGCTGCGCGCGGGGCTGCCGACCGGAGTTCATATCGTTCCCTGTTACGACCGCACTCCGCTGATTGAGGGAGCGGTCGGGACCGTCACGGGAACGGTGATCGAAGCGATGCTGGGCGCGACGTTGTGCGTGTTGCTGGTGCTGCGGCATTTTCGGACTTCGTTCATCATCGCGGCAACGCTGCCGCTCGCGGCGCTGATGTCGTTCGTGATCATGTCGGTGCTGCGCGGGCTGGGCATCGTCGACATTCAGACCAACATCATGTCGCTGTCGGGGATCGCGATTTCGATCGGCGTGCTGGTCGATTCGTCGATCGTCATGGCCGAGAACGCGATGACTCATTTGCGGCGCGAATTCGGCGATCGGCCGGTGGTCGGCGATGTGCGACCGATTGTGCTTGCCGCTTGTCGCACGGTGGGACGGCCGATTTTCTTTTCCGTGCTGATCATGGTGATCTCGTTCCTGCCGGTGTTCGCGTTGGGCGGGATCGACGGCAAGCTGTTTCGTCCGCTCGCTTTCACGAAGACGTTTGCGTTGATCGCGGTCGCGCTGCTGTCGGTCACGCTGGTTCCGGCTCTTTGCACGATCTGCATTCGCGGCCGCTTGCGCGCGGAGTCTGATAGCTGGATTGTCCGGAGCGTGATGGAGGTGTATCGGCCGGTGCTCAATTTCTTGCTGGATCACCCGACCGTGATGGCGTGGATCATCAGCGTCACGTTTTTGCTGGGAGTGACACCGATCGGGCACGACGGGTTGTTTCGAGCGACGTTGTTGGTGGCGTTGGTTGGCACGGGGTGGATTGCGGTTGGACGATGCAAGCACGACGCGCGTGCGAGTGGCGCGACACAGCCAACCGATGACTCTGCGCCCCCACCGAGCTTGTCTCGGTGGGTTCGGGCCTCTGCACTACGAATTCTGTTGCTCCCAAAGCCGGACGTAGTGCAAAGGCCCGATCACCACCGCGACCCTACGGGTGCCCGGCTCGGTGGGGTGACAGCGGAATGTCACGACGAAAATACCGGGGGGCTGACGCCGCCCCGCTCGCCTAGGGTTTGGGGTACGAGCAACGCGACCGTAAGAACCCTCGCTCGCGCTTCGGGTTATTGTGGGAGTCTCGTCGTTATTGCCCTCATCGCTCAGCAAACGATGGTGCCGTTGGGGACGGATCTGCGGATGCCGTTGGATGAGGGCATGGTTATGGACATGCCGATCACGGTACCGCGGATTTCGGTGACGCAGTCGGGGGACGATCTGAAGGCTCGCGACATGTTGCTCTGTCGCTTCCCCGAAGTGCAGATGGTAGTGGGCAAAGCGGGGCGGGCCGAATCGGCGTTTGATCCTGCTCCGCTGGACATGATCGAGACGATGGTCGAATTCCGGCCGCGCGAGTTTTGGCCGAAACGGAAACTGCGGCTCGATGACGCCGAACGGCAAGTGCGCGAGGTCTTCGCCGCATTGCTCGCCGCGAAGCTGATAGTGCAGCCAAGCGACAACTACGTAGCCGTCACCGCTCCGCGTGACGAGCCGAACGCTTCCCATCGCGTTGTCGAGCATTCGGCACATCACGCGGAGCGTGATGGCTACGTAGATTCTTACCGAAACAACAAACAGTCCGTTAACTCTCTTGAGCCTCCCGCCGATGAGTCCGAACGGCGGACGCTGTTGTCGGAGTCGGTGACTGAGGCCCGCACGCGCTGCGAACTGGGGATGCGCGAGTTCGCTTATGCGCGCAATCAAGACTTTCAGCGGCGGCTCGCTCGCGAGTTGATTCGTTCGGCGATCGAGGGACTGACGCAGCGTTGGGAGCGCGACGGTCGATGTACTCGTCCGTTGCAACCGGGCGATCTCTCGCTCGTGCAAGAGTCGTTGTCGCCGCATCTGGGAACGCATTTGGCAATGTCGTTGGAAGAGGACGATCTCCGCACGATCGCCGAACACGCGCTGAAGCAACTCGAAGAGAATGATCTGCTGGTCGATGAGGCGGACGGAGCACCGCCGCGAGTGTCGCTGTGGGATTCGTGGAGCCGATCGCTCGGTGAAATGTTTGGCCGAAACGAATCAACGGAGTTCAGCGAGTTGCGATCGGCGCTACGGCGAGTACAGCGGGCCGCGTGGGCCGAGCACTTGGCGACGCTCAATCAAGAATTGTTCGATCGCGGCACGCAGTCGCTCACGCGCTTGCTGGCGGAAGAGTTGCTGTCGCGCGCGGAGAGCGTTGATCTGCGCGCCGAGGAATGGTTGGAACAGATCGCGAAGCTGCGGCAGACGAAGGAAAAAGGCAGTAGCCGAAGTCGTGAGACTTCGGACCGAACTCTCACGAGTTCGGCTACGAGCGAAAGTTCGGCGACGAACGAGACGGCGGCGGGAAGTGACCAACAATTCGCGCATCACGGCTCCGGTCGGCATCCGCCGCTCGCGGTGCTCGATCCGTTCCCCGTTCTGGACGCGTTGCTGGCCGAGCAGACGCAACGCTTCGCGAAGTCAGTCTTCTTGTGGCCGTGTGAGCGGGATGAGTTGGCGGGCTTCGGTGGCGAGTTGGATCGCGCGTTGCAGATGCCCGGTTGGACGAACGTTTGGACGCGGCCGATTCAGAATCGAGTCGACATGCTGGCGACCGGTGTCAACACGGAGATCGGCGTGCGAGTGCTCGGACGGAGTTCCGAGGATGTCGTCTCTGCGTCCGAAGAAATCGCCGTCGTGCTGCGAAACGTCCCCGGTGCGGCGGATGTGATTGCCGACCCGATTCGCGGCAAGGGTTATCTGGAAATTATTCCGAAGCGCGATCGAGCGGCGGAACTCGGCGTCGATCCGCGCGACTTGTGGCACGTCATCGAAACCGCGCTCGGCGGCAAGCCGGTCGCGACGGTGCTGGAAGGGCGCGAACGGCACGACATCCGAGTTCGCTGCGTGCGCGATGCGGCTCGCGACGAGCAGTCCATTCGCGAGCTGCCTGTGCCCTGTCGTTGGCAAAGGGAGCAGCAACTCAACGGGAGGGCGAGGCTCCTGCCGAGCCGCGAAGAGCATGCGATGCCTGTTGCCGAATCGGCTCGGCTGGAGCCTCGCCCTCCCGAACTCGACCTCGGCTTCGTGCGGCTCGCCGAAGTGGCCGAAGTGCGAATCACCGAAGGCCCGGCGTCGATCAAGAGTGAGAACGGGCGATTGCGGAATTACGTTCGTTTGAACGTTCGCAACCGCAGCACGTTCGCCTTTCTGGCCGACGCGAAGCGAGCGGTCGCGGAACAAGTCACGTTGCCGGAAGGGACGTTCGTGGAATGGACCGGCCAGTTCGAACATGCCGAGCGAACGGCTCGCACGCTGATGATCGTCACGCCGATTGTGATCGGGCTGATTCTGTTGATTCTGTGGCTGACGTATCACGATTGGGCCGACACGTGCTTGATGATGCTGGCGGTGCCGGGCGCGGTCGCGGGGGGCGTGTTGTTTCAGTGGTTGTTCGGCTTTCGTTGGTCGGTGCCGGTGTTGGTCGGGTATCTCGCCTGCTTCGGCATGGCGACTTCAACGGGCATCATCATGCTGGTCTATCTGCGGGAAGCGCTGGAAAAGCGCGGCCCGCTGGCGCTGCTGACTGAGGCCGATTTGCGCGCCGCAGTCATTGAAGGGGCGGTGCATCGTTTGCGTCCGAAGCTGCTGACCGAGGGAACAACGATCCTCGGCCTCGCCCCGATGTTGTGGGCCAGCGGCGTTGGCGCGGAAGTGATCCGTCCGATGGCCGCTCCGGTGTTGGGCGGGATTCTGATTGCCGATGAAGTGATTGATCTTTTTTTGCCGGTGCTGTTCTATTGGGTTCGCCGCAGCCGCTGGCAACGCGCGCGGCAAGCGACCGGCAATTTGAGTGACGACACAACTGAAATAGAAGCTTCACAAGGCGGCGAAGCCGCAACTACTTAGCCGTCATCGCTCCGCGTGACGAGC
>JAPLNX010000427.1:12333-15250 GCA_026400935.1 Planctomycetia bacterium
ATCGCTCCGCGTGACGAGCTGATTGCTCACCAGGACTCGGCAAAGCGACCGGCTCGTCACGCGGAGCGATGACGGCTATGTAAAGATTCCACCCGGTTTGAAAAACCGGGCGAGGCGAACGCGAAATCATTTTCATCAACACTCCCAGGATTCTTGAATCATGTCCCGCACTCTGAGTTCCAACGCGATGTCTCTGTGCCAATCGCTGATCCTGATTTTCATGTTGTTCACGATCACTGGCTGCGGAGGCGGTTCGTCTGCGACGAGCTTTCATCCCAAAGGGAGCCTCGCCAAGACTGCGTTGACTGCCGCGCTTGATGCTTGGAAGTCGGGCCAAGAAAAACCGGGAAGCATCACAAATCAGAAACCGGCCATTGAGGTGCAAGACTCCGTCTGGGGTTCTGGCCGCAAACTCAAATCGTTTGAAATTGGTGAAGAGCAAGCCTCGAAAGATGGCCCGCCGCGCTTTTCAGTCGAGCTGACGTTTGCTGACAAGCCGGAGATTGAAAAGACCGACTACGTCGTGGTCGGCAAAGACCCGTTGTGGGTGATGCGTGAAAAAGACTTTCAGAAGATGAGCGGTCAGTGATCGCGACTTGAACGAAGAATGACGTATCACTTCTTCATTCGTCATTGCTCAAAATTCGATGTGGCCTTTTGGTAGCCCGGTTTTCTCAACCGGGCTATTTCGTTTTGAGGCAATCATTTTGTTAATTGATTGCTACAGACGGCTTAGAAAATCTTTAGCGCCTTGGGAAAAAGAGGGCCGAGATGTTTCGCTTTTGAAACGCTCCATAGTCATTTCACCATTCTGTGGCCAAACGCATCTTTTCCCTCTGTCGCGTTTGTTGGCGCACGCTAATGTCCGCGACTCTTGTTTTGTGGATCAGTGTGCGAAGACCCAGCGATGCGGTCTTTTGGAACCGCCGCTGAAACGAACTCAGGGATGTCGTTCGGCCACCAAACACTTCAGACGGATCTGGCTTTCGATTCGCTTGCTCATTGATCCCTCGATTCAAAAACCGTCTCAGATTTTCGCCTCAGGTACTCCTCGTCCTTCCCGGAGAGTTCTGTCATGTTGCTATCACGCTGGTTGAAAGCCGTCACAAGTCGCCTGAGTCCTATTGGTAAACGACGATTGAGTCGCACTCGCCACGGAGTCGCTCGCGGAACTTCGCTGAGTGCCGCGTGGTCAGCGCGAAACGCTGTGGCCCTTTCGGAACGGTTGGAAGATCGCGCGTTGCTGGCGGCTACGTTGAATGTGGCCGTCGTGGGTAATGGGCTTGGGGGAGCGAGCGAAGCGGGGTATGCGGCCACGGTTGCTCAATTGAATGACAGCACGGTGTTTGACATCACCGCGACTTTGGTGGCTCCGAGCGACGTTGATACTGCCGGAGAACTGGCCGCCTATGACGCGGTTCTCATCGGTGACGACGGTGATGCTCACGCGAGCTTCGCGACTTACGCATCCGCGTTGAGAGCGTATATTGAAGGTGGCGGCGGACTCGTGACTGTCGGCTGGGCCATCTATGCGAACGCGGCCACCGGGCAAAATTCGGACATCGACGCCATTGTTCCAGTCAACGCTTTTAATGGTGATCAAGGGCCACAGGCTCCGCAAACCGTCACAGTTGACGTCACGCATCCTGTGACCGTTGGTGTTACCTCTGCGTCTATCGCAGATGCGGGGGACTATCTCTCGTTGCCGAGTTCGTCAGTAGGGCATCCGCAAGTTGATGTCGGTGCCACCACGCTCGCCAGTCGCGGTGCTGATGCGGCGGTTGTCGTCGCCGATGTTTCGCTGGGGCGTTCGGCATATCTCCCTTTCATCTACACTGGCAAAGCGGCCTACAACACGGCTGAACTCCGTTCTGGAGCCGCCGATCAACTGCTGGAGCAAGCGGTCTTTTGGGCCGGACATGGAAGCTCCGCGACGGTGACCGCTCAGTCCGGAGGCGGGGCGCTCGTCTTGTCTGTCTCTGGCTCGAACTACCAGATCACGCAAGGTGCCAACACGATCTTCTTAGGTGATGCCACCGATATCACCTCACTGACCATCAACGGAACCGTCGCCGACAACGACTTATTGACCTTGGACTACACCAACGGCAACCCGATTCCGAACGGCGGCCTCACATTCAACGGCGGGACCGGCGGCAACGACAGCTTGTCGCTGACAAATGTCGGCAGTTCGTTCACAACGCAGACTTACAACTACTCGAACGCCAATGATGGCTCGATCGTGTTGAACGTCGGACCCAACAACTTCACCGTCAACTACACAGGCTTAGAGCCGATCACAAACGACGGCACGGCGACCGACATCATTTTCAATCTGCCAGCCGGTGCAGCAAACACATTCAGCCTGCAAGACGACGGCACGTTGGGCAATGGGCTGAATCAATTAGTCAGCGGCGGCACGTTTGAACTGACGACATTCGCTAATCCGACTGGCTCGTTGAAGATCAACGCCGGTGGCGTGGGAGATGGGTTCAATTTCTATCGGCTCGACAATGGCTTCGCGGCACCGGTCACGTTCACGGGTGGAGCGGGTGCCGATCGGATGTACGTTCACACGACGGCAGCGACGAACATTATTCCGGCGGGCGGCTTGAGTTTCGTCGGCAGCGGCAACAATGATGGCTTTGCGCTCTACGCGGGATACGCTGCGTCCAATGTCAATTACAGCTTTACGAACCAAACCGACGGAACGATCACAATCGACGGCAGGGTGATTTCGTTCGACGACTTGAGTGTCGGAGTGGGAGGCTTTGATCTGCTCGTCTCGACGAATCGCTCGTTCCAGTTCGCAGGGACGAACGACACGATCAAGTTTGGCGATGACGCTGTTCTGAACGACAACGTGGATCGCGTGCAAAGCACGGCGTCGTCAATCGTCGTGGACTTCATCAGCCCG
>JAPLNX010000575.1 GCA_026400935.1 Planctomycetia bacterium
ACGACATGCAGCCCCGCTTGAAGCTCACGCGGCAGGTATTTGGTCGCCAGATGTGCGTAGACATAGCCGCAAAATAACACGATCTGAAAGAACAACATGCAGACCGTCCACACCGCCGGGCTGCCGCCAAACCAAGGCAGGATCGCCTTGCTCAACAACGGTTGCACTTGAAACAACAAGAACGCGCTCAGAAATGTCGTCAGTGCAAAGAGAGGTGTGGTCCAACGGGTTGCCATCTTGAAAACCGTGCTAGTGAGAGGGGGTGCGTGCTTCAACGCTCCGTTAGTTTGCGTCGTTGGCACGTAAGAGAGGTCGCGCAGTGAAGAATGCATTGAATCAATCTCGTCAGCCGAGACAGTCGTAAGCCCTGAAGGCAACATTGCGGTCGTGCTGCCTTTGACGACGATGCGAGTTGTGAAGATCGAGTCAATCGTGGATGTCGTCGTTCGTTCCAACAAACCGCGCGACATCGGCGCGATTCTCAATTTGGACTGAACTCAACCTAGTCACTGTTTTGAAAGACGTCAGCTTTGTCCAATACCGCTCGGTTTGCGGTATCAAACTTGTCACGAGTCATTCGTTGCAAAGGAATTCTACAGAATGAGTCGATTTCTCTTCGTTGCCGTTTTTAGTTTGATCAACTTCGGTTGCCTTTGCCGACGAACTGCGATTGCCGCGCAGTTCACCGGAATCGCAGGGAGTTTCCTCGAAGGCCATTCGCGAGTTTGTCGAAACGGCCAATCAGAAGATCGACACTCTGCACAGCTTGATGGTGGTAAGACACGGGCATGTCGTTGCTGAAGGTTGGTGGAAGCCGGAGTCTGCCGACAAGCCGCACATCCTGCATTCGCTCAGCAAGAGTTTCTGTTCGACAGCGGTCGGTTTGGCGGTCGCGGAAGGGAAGCTAAGCATCGACGATCCGGTTCTCAAATTTTTCCCAGAAGATGCTCCGGAGAAACCGTCAGACAAGCTGAAACAGATGCGAGTCCGCGACTTGCTGACGATGTCGACAGGACATGAGGACGAGCCGAAGTTTTCAGATGAGATGCCGTGGGTAAAGTCGTTCCTCGCGCATCCGGTCCCACACAAACCAGGGACTCATTTCCAATACAACTCCCCGGCGACTTACATGCAGTCTGCAATCGTGCAAAAGGTGACGGGGCAAACTGTGGTCGAATACTTGAAGTCGCGCTTGTTTGATCCTTTGGGAATTCAAAGCCCCGCTTGGGCGAGCAGCCCACAAGGAATCTCGACCGGCGGGTGGGGCTTGGCTGTTCGCACAGAAGACATCGCCAAATTCGGCCAACTGTATTTACAAAAGGGGAAATGGAACGACAAACAACTCATCCCTGCCTCGTGGATTGAGCAAGCCACATCCCGACAAGTCTCCACCGGCAGCGATCCGGCTCGCGATTGGGACCAGGGTTATGGATTCCAGTTCTGGCGTTGCCGCCACGGAGCTTACCGAGGTGACGGAGCGTTCGGGCAATTCTGCATCGTGCTTCCGGAACATGATGCCGTCATCGCGATCACCGCCGACACGAAAGATATGCAGGCCGAACTCAATGTCGTTTGGGAGAAGTTGCTCCCGGCGTTTCATGCCGCCGCGCTTCCAGCCAATGCTGACGAAGAAGGAAACCTCAAAGCCGCTCTTGCAGATCTCTTGGTTTCGGCGAATCACCTGCCTAACACAATCAAGCTGCCGGGCTCTCGATGAGCTAGCGAAGTCATGATCGATCTTGTAGGACGGGCACTCTTGCCCGTCACGTCGACGACGAGCAAGAGTGCCCATCCTACGGCTGTACCGCATTCATTATTCATCAAGGACTTGTCCAATGAAGTACCTCGCTGGCCTGCTTCTCGCGTTCGTTCTTTTGTCCGACGCACTCGCGCAAGAAATCAAACGTAACATTCCATACGCAGACCCGACACACGAGCGGCAAGTGCTCGATGTCTATTCGCCAACGGGTGCCAAGAACCTGCCGGTTGTCTTCTGGATTCATGGTGGAGGCTGGCAGGCGGGAGATAAATCCAGCGTTCAATTGAAGCCGCAGGTCTTCGTCGAGAAAGGCTTTGTCTTTGTCTCGACGAACTATCGTCTGCTGCCAAACGTCGATATGGACACAATCATTCGCGACGTGGCAAAGTCACTCGGTTGGGTCCACAAGCACATCGCCGAACATGGAGGCGATCCGAAACGAATCTTCGTCATGGGGCATTCCGCCGGAGCACAACTCGCGGCACTCGTCTGCATCGACGATCGGTACGTGAAGGCGGAAGGTGTTCCGTTCGACGTTCTCAAAGGGTGCGTTCCCGTCGATGGTGATACCTACGACGTCCCCGCCATCATCGAAACTGCGGAAACTCGCCGCCGCGTTCACGGACAACCTCAGGCGAAATTCGGTCACCGCGAAAAGTTCGGGAACACTCCAGAGAAACATCGCGATCTTTCTGCCGTCACTCACGTCGCTAAAGGAAAGAACATTCCGCCGTTCCTGGTCCTTCATGTCGCCGATCATCCCGACAACGCCGCCCAAGCCCAACGTCTCGGAGCCGTTCTGAAAGAAGCGGGCCTTCCCGTCACCGTCTTCGGAGCGAAGGAGACCAACCACACCAGGATCAACGAAAATCTCGGCCAGCCTGACGACCCGTCAACGAAAGCTTTGCTTGATTTCGTTGGTGTTAAGTGATCACACGAAGGAAAATCGACCACTCCAAACGGTTCACCTGAGAGGCAAGGAAAAACAAGTTCGTAGTTCCGCCCGTTACTTCAAGGCTGCTGCTGCAATTTTGTCGGCTGCTACGTCGCGTGGGTGCGGTGTAACGGCTCTCGCAGGAAGCGACGTCAGCACGACGCAGATTGTTTCGGTGACCGGATCGGCCCATGCGATCGTGCCTGTTGAGCCGGTGTGACCGAATGTTTTTTCGGAGCAGCCCACGCTGCCTGCTCCTTTGCCGACATTGAGTCCCAAACCGCGCGGCGTTAGTCCGACTGAGTTTTGATTGCTCGTCATCAGTCGCGCGGTTTCTGGTTTGACGACAGTGCCGCGTTGGAACAGGAACTCTCCGAGAAACCGAGCGATATCCGGCGCAGATGCATGAGTGCCGCCCCACGGTGCTCCGAGCTTTCGCCAATACGGACTGTTCCAATCCCACTCCTTCGCCGTTGGATCACCACCGCCCGCTTCGACCGCTGCGAACTCCGTTTGCACGGAAACGAAGTCATCTATCTTGAATTGGCCCAGCCCCTGAGCCGACCGCGTCATCTTCAGAGGTTGAAGGACCGTTCGGTCAACGAGCGTTAGGATGTCAGTCTTACTCAGCAATTCTGCCACATGCGCCGCCAGCAAGATCGCCATGCTCGAATACTGGTACTTGGAACCGGAAGCAAATTGCAGCGGCGTCTGAATCGCGTGTTCCACGAATTCAGACAACGGAGCATGTTTTCTTCGTAGCGAGTCGTTGTTTGCTAATTGATCCGGCAGCCCAGAAACGTGCGACAACAAATGCCGCATCGTCACGTCATCGCGTCCATCGCCTGTGAACTTCGGGATGAACTTCTTCAGCGGGTCATCGATTTTGAACGTACTTTTGTCAAAGAGGCTCATCAGCGCGGTCATCGCGATCGGCTTTGAAATCGACCCGAGCAAAAACATCGCGTGCTCATCACTCGCTTTCCCAAACGCGCGAGTGAACGATACTTCCCGCTGCGACACATGCATCACTGCCGAAGTAACTTGCCCTTGAGCTGTCGCGCGAGCCAACACGTCAGCCGCTTCGTCCAACCACTCCTGCCGCAACTCGGCGAACAACGGCGTTCCCAAAGAGGCAGCCAATCCAGCTTGTAGAAACGAGCGTCGTCGCATGGTGAAGTCTTTCTCTGTTTGTTGAGTCGCTCAAACTGACCGATTTGGATTATGCCCACGGAACACACGAAAAACACGGAAGAAAACGGATGGCCGAGGTCGGCCATCCTTCATGCTCCACTAACACAGACCCTATTGGAGTGCGGTGTGTCAGTGCCGCTTTGGATCTTTGGATTCGTGACGTAGCCTTTTGCCATCATGGCTTTGTGGTTATTCCGTATTCACTTCTCGACGTTGCCGACCCAAAGCTTCGCAAAGGAATCCAAAGCGGTGCGGGGCACCCTCTGGGTCCATCGCACTCCAAAGGCTTTGCCGGTGAATGCGAGACTGGTTAGAACGTCTCGCGTGGGGACAATCAGCGGTTCTGGACTGCGGGCGAGACGCGGACCAAGACGTTGTTGAGTGTGGAGACGTCCAACAGATGAGTTGGGACATGGCTCGCGTGAGCCTCCCATTGCCAACCCCCCCACCGAGCTTGCCTCGGTGGCTCGCGGGCTTCTGCACTACGTCGGAAGAGAGAGCAATCGCGTAGTGCAAAAGCCTGGAAACCACCGAGACAAGCTCGGTGGGGTTTTCGAGAGGCTGGTCGGCCGACGCGGCTTTGCCGGTGAATGCGAGACTGGTTAGAACGTCTCGCGTGGGGACCGCCAGCGGTTCTGGACTGCGGACGAGACCCGGACCAAGACGCTTTGGGACCAGTTGAATTGTCGCCGAGCCTCATTCCGATTCGGTCGTGTTGGCACAGAAGAACAAGTCATGATTGATGGCCTCACATCCTCGGCAATTTGGTTGTTGAAAATAGTCGTTGACTGTTATTGCCCTCTGCGGCTCATTGCATTGAGTGAGCCTGGACTGCGGGCGCAGTGGCTGCGGCCTGGGCATGGTCTTGATCGCGATGAGCTGGTGAAGACTTTACTGATGCTCCAACAGCAAGGTGATATCTGCTTCTATCGCCGGCCAGACGACGAGCGCAGTCACGAAGTATTGGATGAAACGCAACTCCGTGACTGCCTGATTTTATCGGACCTCAACCAAGGCTATGTCTACGGTTTGACCGGGACTGGAGCCGCGCGATGGGAAAGGTTTGCAGAACCGAATTGGAGCCGCTTTGCATCTTGGGTCATTCCCGATGACAACTTACTGGAGGTCATTGCTGGATCCAAAGTGTATCTCGACGAGTTGATGGCGAACGTAGATGTGCTTTCTCAAGATCCGATCGTCCCGACTTCAATTGTCGAGGACGTTCTGACTCCTTGGGACGCTACTTATTGGAAACAATTGTCGTGCGGATATCGCGTTCGTTGTCAAACCATCGATCTGAATCAGAACCTCGCCCTGTTGGAGCAGTCGCTGAAACGCTGGAGAGGCAAGACGTGGGCCGACGTGGATCGCCAATGCCAACTGCACCGGTGGGTGAGACGGATCAGTTACGGTGAACTGTTCTGGCGGCAGCCTGGGAAATAATGCTCTGACAATGTCCATCAACGAGAGGCCAAGACGATGAATGTTTCCCTTCAGTCAAATCGAGTCAGCGTCGTTACGCTCAGTCTGTGGTTATGTGTGAATTCCATCGGCTTCGGTGCCGACGCCCCCAAGGCTGCCGACAAGCCGCTCATCAAGACGACTCACGTTTACAAGTCGGTGGGGGACGTGAAGGTAGAGGTGGACGTGTCTCGGCCGGTGGTGGTTTGGATTCATGAGGCTGGTTTCGGGCGGGCGGCCAAAGTATCGTGGGGCACTGGCAAGTACCTGCTCAATCGGAGGCTGAATCATGACGCTCACAATTCCCGATGGGACGCTCACAATTCCCGATGGGACGCTCACAATTCCCGATGGGACTCTGCAATCCGCTGGCATGACCGAACGCGAGATGCAAATCGAAATTGCGTGTCGGTTGTTTGACGCCGAAAAGCTGCACTTGTGGCCCGCCGCTCAGCTTGCGGGAATGTCGCGCGGTGAGTTTGAAGAGGAACTCGCGCTGCGCAACATCGCGATCTATCGACCGACCGTCGAGGATTGGAAGCTTGATCTACGCAACGCCGAAGCGATGGAGCGGAAGACATGTCAGTCGTCGTGAGCGACACCTCTCCGATCCGTGCATTGGCGCATCTGGAACTGCTGCCGCTTCTGGGTGAGTTCACCCCATTTTCCGCACCCTTGTAAAATAGCATAGAGAACAGACTGGCGCTATCCGCCAGCGGTCGCTAAACACCACGCATGGACGGGACTTGGTATGGAAAACACACCGACGTCGAAGGCGCGGCGATGGGGAGCCTCGCTGT
>JAPLNX010000584.1 GCA_026400935.1 Planctomycetia bacterium
CAGAGCCGGTAACACCAACGCAATAACTTCAGCTTCAACCTCAAACACAACAATCTCAATAGGTGTCGCATGCCGGCAGAGTTACCGACGATTGTGGAAAACTCGCGTTCGAGTCATTGGATGTTATGGCCTCGCTTCTTGACCTTTCCGGTCGGTGTTGTCGCAGGTCATGCCGCGATGGTCGCTCACTGGGGAGGCGAATCCGGTTGGGCCATGATGGCCTGGCTGGCGTTCACGGCCGTTTGTTGGATCTGCGTGGCAGGCAGTTATCACGAAGCCGCACACTACACACTCAGCGGCAATCCAGCGGTCGATCTGTGGTATGGTCGCGCGGTCGGCACGATCATCTTTTCGCCGATCTCGTTGTTCCGCGAAGTGCATCGTAGGCACCATGCTTACTTGAACTCGGCTGACGATTGGGAACTTTGGCCGTATGGCGATCCGCAAAGATCACGGCGCTTTCGACGGATATTTGTTTGGCTGGATATTGTTTTTGCGATCGTAGTGACGCCGGTTGTTTACAGCCGAATCTATTTTGTCCGCTCATCGCGTTTGCCTGAAAACGTTCGGCGAACGATTCGCAATGAGTATCTCGGTCTGTTGGCCTTCTGGAGCGGAGTGGCCGCATTTGTGATCGTGACGTTTGATGCGGGCCTGATCGACTGGCAGAATTTCGAGCCGATCTGGCTGTTGCCACCCGCGTTGGCTGCGAGCTGCAATTCACTGCGAAAGTTGACCGAGCACCTCGGCTATCCGACTGGAGATCCGATGTTCGGCACACGGACGATCTTGGCCACAAATCCAATCACTCGTCTGTTCGTGTTCTTTGACTTCGACCTCGCCGTGCATGGTCCGCATCACCGTTTTCCGAAGCTGGATCATGCTCGGTTGCGGGACTCATTCGGCGAACTGCAAAAGAAGAACGCCGACAGATACCCGTTGTTTGACGGATATCTGTCGGCGTTCTTTGACACGTTACCGTGGATCGTGAGTAATCCTGCAGTCGGTGAAAACGTCTATGGTTCAGCGGATTCAAGCCGTGCGCCAATTTGAGATTGCCAAGTAGAACGGCACTCCTGGGCGACTCGGCCGTGGCAGAAGCACCGACCGAGTCGCGGTTGCCCCATTGAGCCGAGCTACTTGCGACTCGTGCCTGATTTCTCCGGCAATGCCGTGCGAACCGGAGCGGTTCCGGCACCTTTGAAACTGGGACCGCTGCCGGATGTCGTCGTAGCCGGGCTCTTATCATCGTCATCATCCTCGTCGTTTGGAATGACTTTGGCTGATGACGATTTGCCTTTCGACGATGTGGCGCTCGCGGTGCTTGTCGTTGTGTCGGCGGCCTTCCAAGAAGCGACTGACCAATGATCGAAGCTCTCTGCGACGCTGGTGCCGAGATCATCAAGCCACGCTCGGAATACTTTCGTCGTCACCCCTTCGTTGGCGACGGCTCGTTGCAACACGAAACGGCGATTCGTAGCGACATACGCAAAGAATTTGCCGCTCCCCAGGCGATCGTTGTCGCTGAGCAAGCGGAGCAGCGCGGTTCGCGGGACATCGGCGGCCGACTTTGGCAGTTGGTCCAGCCAGGCCATTAACCAAACAGCCGAGCCGTCTTGGCTGAGCACGGCAGTCATCGACAAGTCCCATTCTTCCTTGTTGTGGACTGCTTTGAATTGGAAGTCGTAACGCGAATCAACTTTCTTCGACTCAATGCCCATCGCCTTGAGCATGTTGCCGAGTTGTTCTTCGTTGATCTGCCCCGGCTTGGGCGCAGCCTTGGGAGCCGATGCAGAAGCGGCCGTTGATTTTGAGCCAGCGGTATCCGCCGCTTGCAACCACGGCATTCCGAGAAATGCCCAAGCTGCCGCAACCGCAGTTACGGCTCCACACAACATCATTGTTCTTGCTGAAAATTTCATGATTCGACACTCCTTTGTCGCAGGTCGCAGGCAGAATATGCCGCTCGCGAGCGACGCCGGAAGTCGTTTCCAACGTCGAACGTTAAGAGGCGGCAAACAGGTGATCCAAACAGATCTGGGACCACGTCTCGAATTGATCGCGTTCTCGCAACAAATCCGTGGGCGTGGCAAACCCTGTCTGGATTATCGACTGTTCGCGTGGGCGAACTTGGGGCGCGTCGAGATCAAAAATATGAACAATTCCCAAATGCACTTTGCCAACTTCGGTCAAGTCGTCGTTAATCAGCCCCACGCACTCGTGGCGATATCCCGATTCCAAGAAGACTTCTTCTTCAATTTCCCGTCGCATGCCTTCGAGGTACGTCGAGCCTCCTGCCACTTCGTCGATTGTCGAAATGTGCCCGCCGATTCCGACAGATCGCTTCCCTAACAACCGCGACTCCCCCTGCCCTTTGTCGCGTCGGTACGAAAAAATTTCGCCGTTGCAGCGGAAGATGCAGTACGGAATCAATTGCTTGAAACTGGGGTCTTGTTCCATTTCATCGCGAGGCCGGTAACTCGTGTAAGCCGGGTCGAGCAGTGTTTTCAGATAGCGATCCGCATCAGAACAGAAACCTTGGAAGTGCCCGATTTCATGAAACAACAGAGTCGGAACAACCAGCACTTGTTCAATAGCAGTCGCAGCAACGGTCATGGATGAGTCCTTTCACGTGGATTGGAAGGCGAAATTTTTGAATTCCAAAAGGGGGCGGCATTGCAACGATTTGGCGGCAGAAAATCGACTGCTGACGAGCACGTATTTCGTTGGTTGGGACTCCGTCCCGACAGTGATCACACTTTAGTCGGGACGGATCTCGGATTCGATCGCTGCTCCTCCATCGAAGCGCGAGTGACCTCTTCGGAGATCGCAGTGAAGACTCCGTCACGTAGTCCGTTCTTGAACGCGATTTTTACCCGACGATCTTCACCGGAATGAAACGTCAGGATTGCCACTCGACCGCCCGGCTTGAGGCAAAACGGCAAGTTGCGGAGGAACATGTCGAGCGCTCCGAATTCGTCGTTCACTGCGATTCGTAACGCTTGAAACACTCGCCGCACCGCGCCGTCGGCAGTCTCTGTCGAGATATGTCGCGTCCGCGCGAACGCCGTTCTCACCACTTCCGCGAGTCCCTGTGTCGTCGTCAACGGTTGGCGAGCATGTGCATTCAAAATCGCATCCGCGAATTCAATCGCCTGCGGTTCATCGGCGTTCTTTTCGAGTAACCCTGCCAGTTCCGTTTCATCCAACTTGGAAAGCAACTGCGAAGCGGACAACCCACGAGCCGGATTCATCCGCATGTCGAGCGGCCCGTCCGATTTGAATGTGAACCCTCGCGATGGATCGTCGATCTGCATCGACGACAGCCCCAAGTCCGCCAGCAACACATCGGCCCCGTCGGGCGATTCCGTGGCGATGAATTGAGCAACTCCCGCATAATTCATCCGCCGCACAACGAGCGACTCTGCGGGATAACCGAGACCGCGCAATCGAGCCTCCGTCTTCGGTAACTCCAACGGGTCTGCATCAATCGCCAGCAATCGCCCTTGCGGTTGCACTGCGGCGAACAGTTCGCGGGCATGACCGCCGTAACCGAGAGTACAATCGACCGCGATCTCACCCGGTTGCGGAGCCAGTACGGCGAGAATTTCCGCAATCATGATCGGTCGATGAGTCCCCGCCGGCGTCTTGCCGCTCGCAACCACTTTCGCGACATCATCGGCGTAACGTTCCGGCTGATGCTCTTTGTACTTCTCACCGAACTGCCGAGGATGCGTCCCTTGATAGCGTGGCCGCCGTCGCGGTTTTTCTGAACCAGAATCGGATTGAGCTTCGAGTTCTGACATGACAACTTTCATCAAGAATGAGCACGCGAATGAATGCTGGGGTCGGGTCCACAGCCAATCAACCGTAGCAGAAGTCGTAAGACTTCTGGAGCATCTTAAGTGGGTCTTGAAGTGTCATCGAGTTATCAGAATTCTTACGAATTCTGCTACAGAAAGCCTTAACGGTGTCACCGGCTGGTGGTGGTATTGCAACGGCTTTGACGCGAATCGCTGTCACGACCATTACAGCAGTCGCCCGCTTGTTGAGCGTTCTGACACAACCGCCGTTCATTGGGGTTTCACCTGTTTTTGGGGTCGTTTTGGCGGACGCAGTTCTGAGCAAGTTGTCGCGCCAGTTGTGTCGTTGAGTGGGATGAAAGTGCTGACTCCGTTTGCAGCCCTAAACGCACGGGTGTCAGTCGTGGGAGTGCTGCCGAATTTCCAAGGGTTCGGTGGCCATTGAAAAACTTTCATAGGCCAGTTGGAGGAGTTGTATCGCACACGAAAGAAACCCCACCGAGCTCGCCTCATTGGTCTCTACACAATTCGGTGGCTGTGGTATGGATCATAGGATGGAATCAAGATACGTCTGAAGGATGCACGGTTGTCGAAGCGTTGTGTGGAGCTTGTACGGCGGCATTGTGATGCAGTGCCCGGCGGGGCAG
>JAPLNX010000359.1 GCA_026400935.1 Planctomycetia bacterium
CGCAGGATTTCCAGTTGCCGCTCCGTCGCCTCAATCCGCACTGCCTTCCTTGGCATCGCACCACCCTCCGTTAAAGGTGATGCAGTAATGACACAAACTCGCTTTTTATGGAGGATCAATTCTCGGTCGTGGTACTAGCGACCTCAACCAACCAACGTCAGAGTGCTAGAAACGGGCGACTTGGCGTGTACCTCATTCAAAACGGTGAGACAGATTCATGTCAGACGCAACTGTCAATTTGATTGAGAACCAACTACCCGAAGGTCTTCCCGCGAATGGATCAGGAAGGTCTTGGCCGTTTCGCATTCTTTTCGGGTTTCTTCACGCTGCGGTCGGCTTCATGACTGCGGTACTCTCGGTGAGTCACAAGTGCGATAAGCAGCACGCGAATTTCGAGTTTCTTATCGTCACCGCAGTGACTGCGGGAAGTTTTTTACTCGTCATCGCTACTCGGCGGTATCGGTACGCCTTCATTGGTGGCGTCATCCTGCTGTACGTCGCCTGGAACATCGGCCAATACTACATCTACATCATGCACCATCCATAAGCGATCGCGTGCATCGGCATCGAAGGCGATCAATACCACGCGGTCGCCAGCTTGCGACGATATTCACCCGCGAGTTCCGACGCGGGGCCGAGTTGGCCGAGGATCTTGACCATAGTCTCTTTGACTGCTGGTCCAATCCCTGCTTTGTCGCGAGCAATCAATGTCAGACACAGCTCCAATGACTCGACGTGTTTGCCGGCCACAGCGAGCGCATCCGCCAGTCCGACTTGCAACGCGAGATCATCCGGATTCGCGGCGACCGCGCGGCGAGCTTCTTCCACGCCCCCCGACTCCGCGGAGGCGGCTCGCAATTCCAGTTGATCCTTGAGGTGCTGCGCTTCCGGTTCGAGATAACCTCGTTCGTCCAATTGAGCGATGATACGACTCGCCTCTTCGTCGCGGTTCTGAGCGATGATGACTCGGACCAGCGCGATCTTGATGACGTCGGCGGTCGGTTCGAGATTCAGCGCCTCGCGGAATTTCAATTCGGCCGTTTGCGGATCGGTCGCTTCCAACTTGAGCCCTTCAGACATCGCCGTCTGAGCGGCGGACGGCAAGAAGGTCGCCAGCCACTCGCGTATTTGCGGTTCGGTCAACATCCCCATGAATTCGTTGACCATCTGCCCGTTGCGAAACGCCACGACCAACGGGATCTGCTGAATCTGAAACGCCGCCGCGATCTGCTGCTCCGCTTCGACGTCGACCTTCACCAGCAGGAACTTCCCGGCGTATTCGGTGGCCAGCTTTTCCAGCAACGGCCCCAATTGCTTACACGGCCCGCACCACGGAGCCCAGAAATCGACGACGACCGGAATCTCGGCAGACTTTTTGATGACGTCGGCTTCGAAGTTTTGTGACGTAACGTCTTTGATCCACGGTGAGGCGTCTGGCATGGGTGGGACTCAGCAATAAGGAAGGCGGAACACATGATTGCGAGGTTCGCGGGAAAGGGAGTAAACAAAGCGTGTGACGCAGACGCAAGTAGTCGAGTGGGTTGAAGTGTTCTTTGCAGGTGTGTTGTCGATGAACCGCCTGTACGACCAGCGGTTTTACGTGCCTACCAAGTCGTCTTGTCGCATTTTAGGAATGAGGGCTACAGTCCACCGCCTTTCAAGGAGGAAGGGTTCGTGCAGGACTACAACGTTAAACCCATCGGTCGAATATGCGCGGGAACTGGCCAGGAGCTTGTTCCAGGCAGCCTGTGTCATTCAGTGCTCGTCGAGAAAAACGGCGAGCTCCATCGCTTTGATTACTCAGAAGCAGGTTGGGCGCAACCGCCGGAAGGCTTTCTCGCTCACTGGCGCTGTGAGGTTCCGGCAGCGGTTGCGACGACGAAAAAGAATTTCGATCCTGACGAACTGATGCGGCAGTTCGAGCAACTTTACGAAGAAGCGAGCCCCGCTCAAGATAAGTTTCGCTACGTGCTCGCGCTGCTGCTACTGAAGCGGAGACGCTTGAAACTCGAAGGAACGAAGAATGTTGATGATCAAGAATTTTTAGAGCTCAATGGTGCTCGCGGTGAGGGAACATTTTTGATCCTCGATCAGAATTTGGACGATGCGGAAGTGACACAATTGCAAGAAGCTATTTTCGGACCCAAGGCGGCATAACGCCGGTAGCTCGGGCACTCTCCCCACCTTACTTCATGAACCGCCTGTGCCAGGATGCGAGAAGCGACGTGAAATTGAAACAACCGACAACGGAGCCGAACTCTCAAGCCGATTGCGGACAGAGTACCTTCGCCACAACGTTGATCGGAGCCAGCTTGCTGTGTCTGACGCTCTCGTCCGGCTGTGCATCGATGCGACATTGGATGAGCTTCAGCCCGCAGGCCAGCGAACCTTGTGTGCTTGCGCCTGATGCGACGGCTGCGGAAATCGTCAACACCCTCAACGACAACATCTCAAAGCTGTATGCGTGGCGTTCGACCGATGTGCGCATCACCGCTCGGCAAGGGGGCGTGCCAATGACTTTGTCGGCAGTCATGGCGGTCGAAAGTCCCCGAAAGTTACGACTGCGAGTCAGTTCACTCACTGGTTACGAAGTCGATTTAGGTTCGAACCCGGAGCGATTTTGGTTCTGGATGAAGCGAGGCGATCCACATGGCATCATGACTGCCTCTTACGATGACGTTGCCGATGGTAAGCCGATGGGACCGCTCCCCTTTCAACCAGATTGGCTGATCGAAGCGTTGGGAGTCATTCCCATTACAGCAGCCGATTTCATCATGCACGATCAGCCGATTGATCCGCGTAACGGGCAGAAGGCACGGCATGTCGCGTTCGTGGGTGAACAAATCACGCCGCAAGGCCGAGCCATCAAACGAACGATGATCGTCGATGCCTGCCACGGCGTCATTGTTGAGCACTCATTGCGAGAGACTTCCGGACGTTTGATCGCGCGCGCCGGACTCAGTAACTATCAGCGAGAATTCAATGGAGTCCGCTTGCCGCATCGCATTGACTTAACTTGGCCCGATTCCGGCGTTGAGCTAACGCTTCGCATCGGCAGCATTGAAACCAATCCGAATGCTGTGTCCGAGGAAACGTGGGCCATGCCGACGTATCCCGACAGCCCCGTGATTGATCTCACGCGGTTTCGCCCATAAGTCACTCTGCGATGTCTCAGCCTCTTTACGTTTGACGGCAACATTTCGCTTCGCACATTGACACTCTCTCCGTTGGAACGGATTTCAGATAAAAAAGTTTTCCCCAACGCTGAGCCAGTGGTCGGTTGACGCAAGCTCATTTGGCCGTCAAACCCCCGTCGCAATTGATGCGACCGGTACAATCCGATGTCGAGTGTGGCGACCTATTTCGTGATCCGTGTTCCGGAATGCAGTTTGCCAATGAACGACTCCTTCCACCGTCAAGCGAACGCGGAGCGTGTTGCAGGCAGTGGTATTTGAAACCCTCCTCCGCTCAGGCAATTGCTCCGACGACTTATCGGCGGCAACCAAAGGCAGTTCCATGGCCTCTCTTTCAAGATCGTCGAACTCCGCCGAGTTAGCCGGTCCCCATTTCACGTCTTCGCCAACGAAGCGATCACGAGCAACTCCGAAACCTGACCAACGCTTCTTGCCCTTTTGTGCTCCCGACATCGACGATGACGAACTGGTTGAGCTGACAGAAACGCTGCGAACCGGATGGTTATCGACTGGCGAAAAAGTTCGCCAGTTTGAGCGAGAGTTCGCCAAGTTCGTGAGTGCGAAACACGCCATCGCGGTCAACAACGGCACGACCGCTTTTCGTTTAGCGATTCAATCGCTCAGCCTGCAACTTGGCGACGAAGTGATCATGAGCCCGTTCGCTCCGGTCGTCGTTGCAGAGTTGGTGCGGATGTCGGGAGCAACGCCTCGCTTCGTCGATGTCACCGAACACGGCCTGCACCTCTCCCCTGCCCTGCTTGCGTCAGCAATTACAGATCGAACGCGTGCGGTCGTGATCTCGCATGTCGCAGGACTTCCTGCCGAAATGGACGAACTCCTGGCGATCGCTCGCGAGCATCATCTCACGGTCATTGAGGATGCCGGACATGCACTGACGGCGACTTATCGTCACAACATGGTTGGCAGCTTGGGGGACATCACCTGCTTCACGTTCTTCGCACAGAAGGCAATGTCATTGGGCGAAGGGGGCATGATCTGCACCAACGACGCGACTCAAGCCAGCCAATGGCGTTTGGCGATGAGTAGCCCGTGGAGCTTGGTTTCGCCAACCTCGGAAGCCTCAGCGGCGATCGCAGAACCAGATCAAGCGAGAGTCACGACTGCCGACGATCTTGCTCCTATCTCCATCGCGGCCGCGGCAGTGAAAACGCTTGGTTCAAAGTCGGCGATTGCCTCTAACGCTGCGAGTATCACTTCGACGCAGTTCGTGATCCAAGCGACCGACGGCTATCAAGCCTCCATGAACGAACTGACCGCCTCACTCGGCCTCGCACAACTCCGTCGAGCGACCGGCATGTGGCAGCGTCGTCGCGAGATCGCGGTCACGTTCAATGCGTCCTTCAGTCGTTTCGTTGAACTGCAATGCCCTGCGGATCGTCAGGACTCGCAGCACTCCTGGCACATGTATCTACTCAGGTTGAACCTGCCGCGTCTGAGGATCACCCGCCATCAATTCCTCGCGGAGATGCAAGCACGCAACATCGGCGCGATGGTCAACCCGCTGCCCCTACATCTGCAGCCGCGATACACAGAGTTGTTTGGCGATCAATCAGACAACTTTCCCGTTGCGACTCAGGAATACTCACGCGAGATCGCGCTGCCGATCTACAGCCGCATGTCCGACGCCGACGCGCAACGCGTCATCGATGCCGTCGAAGGGATCGTGAAACGTTTCCGAGTCGGTGCAACGACAGGCCATTGATGACGTGATCGCTCGAAAATGAAAAAGCGCCGGAAGTTCCGGGGCTTTTTCGTTTGGTCGCTTTCGTGAGCAAGCTGAAGTACCCCCAGCGGGATTCGAACCCGCGTGTCAGGACTGAGAATCCTGCATCCTGGGCCTCTAGACGATGGGGGCAGGAGGGGCGAGGTTGTATCGGTGTAGTTTGGGACCGTCAAGCGGATGATAAGAGTTGTCGTTGTTTGCTCAATGCAACGGTCCGGCTAGACCTCAATCAAGCCATGTCTACCAACCCTACTGAGTTTGCCTTAGTGGATTCAGGCTTTTGCTCTACGCGATGTTTCACTCGAAATCATGATCGTCGTAGTGCAAAAGCCCGCGAACCACCGAGGCAATCTCGATGGGGTCGCTTCATGGAGGGTTAGAAAGAGTGCCTGAGCACATCGTGCCGAATGTGTCGATTGGGTCTGGGTTCCGAGGCCGCGCGATTGCAACGTTGATTCTTGACGTGTCTCTCATACTCAACGTGAGCCTTGTTACGGGCTGATTGAGGTCGTGTTGCGCCGGCTATGACGCAGTTGTCTGTGGCGCTCATCGCAGCAGTCATCCGATAGTTATGCGTTCTGACACAACCTCCGCACATCGGGGTTTCGCCTGTTCTGGTGGTCGTTTCGGCGGATGCAATTCTGAGAAAGTTGGCGCGCGGGTTATGTCGTTGAGAGGGATGACATCGCTGGCTCCGTTTGCAGCCCCAAACGCGCGGATGCCAGTCGTGGGAGTGCTTCCGAATTTCCAAGGGTTCGGAAGAGATTTGTCGCTCCCCTGTTTGTTGTTCTCGCTTGATGCGGAAGAAGCTGATTCTCCGCGCTGAGCCGGAGCGTCAAATTTATCCCCAGCCTCAACCCCAAAGCCCCAAGGAGCACGACATGTCTTTGACGTCGTGGCTAGCGTCGTTGCGCACCCGTTGTACCGGTTATATGGTCTCTGCATTCCGTCGCGATCGCGCGGATCATGCTCGTCGAGCGGAAAGCATCGCCCCGCTCGCACAACAGGTTGAGCCACTCGAAACACGCAGCCTGCTCTCTGCATCTGTGTTGCTCATCAACGGAACGCTCAACGTTTCTGCGAGCGGAGCGGACAACATCACCGTTCGAGCGAACTCGACGACCGGAAAAGTAGAAGTTGTGAATAACAACGTCTTGGTTGGAACGGTTCCCAACGTGAATGCCTCCGCGTTGACCGGCTTGGTTGTCACTGGCAGCGACAGCCCCAATGCGATTGATCTGAGTGGTGTCACAGCGGCTCGCTTCACGGCGCTTGTCAGCATCACGGTGAGTGGCGGCGACGGGAACGATCGCATCACCGGCTCGCCTGATCTCAAGAACTCGCTGAATGGTGGCGACGGTGCGGACACGCTGATTGGCTCAACGAACGATGACACATTGAATGGTGGCAACGGAGCCGACTCAATCATTGGTGGCCTCGGCAACGACAGTCTGCTGGGCGGTGATGGAGCGGACACGATCACCGGCGACGACGGCAGCGACACTATTCTCGCGGGCAACGGAGCGGATACGGTTGATGGCGGTAACGGCACGGACAGCATCGAAGGAAACAACGGCGAAGACTCGCTGCTCGGTGGGACCGGCGACGACACGATCAACGGCGATGGCGGCACCGACACAATTCGTGGTGGTGACGGCAACGACTCGATCCTCGGCGGCGAGTTCAACGACAGCATCTTCGGTGATGACGGCAACGACACGATCGACGCTCAAGCGGGCGACGACATCGTCGATGGCGGTTCTGGTAATGACTCGCTTCTCGGCAACAGCGGTAATGATTCGCTGGTCGGCAACGTCGGTGACGACACACTCAATGGCGAAGCTGGCAACGATACGCTCAGCGGCGACGACGGTAACGATTCACTGCTGGGGGGCTCTGGCAGTGACTCGATGAATGGCTCGGTGGGCGATGACCTCTTGAGTGGTCAAGGTGGCGATGATTCGTTGGTTGGTGGTGGCGGCGTTGACAATCTCAATGGCGGTGACGGCAGCGATCTGGTGCAAAGTTTGGCGACTGGAATCGTCGTCAATGATTTGACGATTACCGAAGGTGACTCCGGAACATTCACCGTCACTTTTACGGTGGGGTTGACGTCTGCTGGAACGCAGACAGTGATGGTCGATTATTCGACTGCAGCCGGGACCGCCACCGCTGGTACAGATTTTCAAAGCGTCGCGGGGACATTGATCTTCCCGGCGGGAGTGACATCTCAAACGGTCGCAGTGCAGATCATCAACGACACAACAACTGAAGGGACCGAGACGTTCTCTCTGAATCTATCGAACGCCACGAATGCCGCGTTAATCGACAATCAAGGGGCCGCGACGATCAATGACAACGATGCTCCAGCAGGTAATTTTGGAACGCCGATCGTCAATGTGGCCGGTCAGGGATACACCGGAGTGAATCCGCCTGATACTGACGGCGAGGTTGGTCCGAATCACTTCATTCAGGTCATCAACGGTGCAAATGGAGCGTCGGTTCGTGTCTACAACAAGTCCGGAACGGTGCTGTCGAATTTTTTGATGTCGTCTTTGGCCGTTAGTGGTCCAGCGACAAGTGGAGCCGGTGACGGCATGGTCGTTTACGACCAACTCGCAGATCGTTGGGTTCTGATGGAGTTCACTGGCTCAGCGAACGGCCTCGCCGTTTATGTCTCAAGTACTCCAGACCCAACGAACGGGCAATGGAATAGCTACTTCTTCGCGACAACGCAGTTCCCGGATTATCCGAAGATCTCGGTTTGGCCAGATGCTTACTACATCACAGCGAATGAATCGAGTCCGGCAGTCTACGCTCTCGACCGAACAAGCATGTTGACTGGCGCGGCGGCACGACCAATCCAGCGATTCACCGCACCCTCATTAGCAGGACTTGGGTTTCAATCGTTGTTGCCGGGGGATCTCGTGGGCGCGACCGCGCCATCAGTCGGCGAAACCGCTTACTTCATGCGTCAGAACGACGATGAGATCAACAATGCAGGGGCGAATAATCCAACGAGTGATTCGCTCGAAGTCTGGCAGTTACACACTGACTTCACGACGCCGGCCAACTCGACGTTCTCGCAAATGGCGACAATCAACGTCGGTGAGTTCGATTCGGACTTCGTACGGTCGCCGTTGTTTCAAGGCTTCGGCTCGATTCCTCAACCGCCCGGTGGCTCGCGAGTCGATCCGATTCCTGAAATCTTGATGAGCCGACTGAACTATCGAAATTTTGGAACCTATGAAGCGATGGTCGGTGCCTTCGTCACGGACACGAACAATACCGATCATGCAGGTGTTCGATGGTTTGAGTTGCGTCGTTCTGGAACGGCCAACTGGTCTCTGTACCAAGAGGGCTTGGTCAATCCAGACAACATTATCCATCGTTGGATGCCATCCATTGCGATGGACGGTGCTGGAAACATTGCTCTCGGTTACAGCGTCTCGTCTGCGACGACCACATTCCCAAGCTTGAGGTACATCGGTCGTCGCGTCAGCGATCCATTGGGAACGATGCCATCTGGCGAGTTCACAATGATTGACGGGACCGGCTCGGTTCGGAACACCGACCGCTGGGGTGATTATGCCGCGATGACCGTTGACCCCACTGACGACCGCACGTTCTGGTTCACGAGTCAGTACGGGCTTGCCAGCGGACTTTGGGCAACACAGGTTGGGTCGTTCGCCTTTGGATCGCTTTCGTCTGGCGGTGGAACCGGCAGCTTTACTGGGACAACTTCAGCCTCGGTGAGCGACCTTGGTGACATCCTCTCTGGCAGTAATGGTGACGACGTCATCGTCGGAGCGAGTGGCGATGACGTCATCAACGGTGCTGGTGGAAACGATGTGATCTTTGCCGGAAACGGTAACGACACGCTCTTCGGTGGGATTGGTAATGACACTCTGCATGGCGAAGGGGGCAATGACTTGCTCAGCGGCCAAGGTGGCAACGATTCGCTGGATGGTGGTGATGGAGATGATCAATACGTGTGGCAGGGTAGCGGGTCTGGCAAAGACACCGTCAGCGGTTCATCGGGGTTTGATACGGCGTTGGTCAACGGAAATGGATCGAGCAACATCTTCACAGTGGGACAAGACACGCTCAATCGACTGACCGTGTCGGAGGCTGGTTCGCAGTTCGTGATTGATAGCTCCGTCGTGAATGTCATCGTGAATGGCGGCAGCGGCGATGACACGATCACGATTGGGAATCTGGCGGGTGTTGCGGCGAGCGTCCTTTCGATCAACGGTGGTAACGGCGACGACACGATCAGCGCGGCGGGTTCGTCGCTGGGCGACGTGCGGATGTTGTTGACGGGCGGAAACGGGATCGACTCGATTGCCGGAAGCAGTGGTAACGACACGATCGACGGTGGTGACGGGAGCGACACGCTGTTGGGTGGACTCGGCAACGACTTGATCTTTGGTGGTGCGGGTGTTGATCGCATCAACGGAGAAGCGGGCGATGACACGCTTGATGGTGGCGATGACAGCGATGGGCTGAACGGTGGCGATGGGAACGATTCGCTCACGGGCGGCAATGGCGACGACAGCCTGCGTGGTGGCAATGGCAACGACACCGCGAGCGGTGGCTTCGGTGCGGACACGCTCAACGGCGAAGCAGGAAACGACTCGCTCGACGGTGGTTCGGGGACAGACTCGCTGACCGGCGGCGACGGAGCGGACACGATCAGTGGCGGCAACGAAGCGGACACGATCACCGGCGATGCGGGGAACGATTCGATCTTCGGAAACGATGGGAACGACACGATTGACTCCGGTGACGGCAACGACACGGTGCAAGCGGGAGATGGGAATGACTCGGTCAACGGTGGGCTGGGTGATGACGCGATCAACGGTGGAGACGGCAACGACACGCTGAGTGGTGGTGCGGGTCGAGATGTGCTCGTTGGCGGTGATGGAAACGATGTCCTCTTCGGTGGAGCGGATTCGGACACGCTGCTGGCAGGTGACGGTGACGACACGCTCAACGGGCAAGGTTCGACGGACGTGCTGGCAACTGGAGAAGGGAACGACGTCAACAACGATGTTTCAGCAGTGATCGACGAGCAGTTCGTTTTATCAGACGCGCTGCTGACGGCGCTAGGTTTGTGATTGATTGATTGAACCCCACCGAGCTTGTCTCGGTGGCTCGCGGGTTTTTGCACTACGGATTGAACATGAAACAACATTTGTAACTCGCGGTTGTGGCCGGTCTCCCGACCGAGCCACTTGGAATCAACCGCAGGTCTCCACGGATGAGGCACGGGGTTTGAAGAGGTCAAAGTTGAATCAGGAGACATTCGGTCAGGAGACAGTGGCTCGGTCAGGAGACCGGTCACAACAACTTTTGAAGAGAGAGCCACAAGCTGGAAGCTTGTGGTTACGGCGTGCGAGCGGCATGAGGCCAGGTGTCGGTGATTCAAAAAACTAAGGGACGGGCAAGAGTGCCCATCCTCCTCAAATTTTTGCGGGCGTTGCCCGTGTCAGGAATATGAACATGGCCATGTCGTCTTGGTTAACTTCGTTGCGAAATCGATGTGCGGTGCGAACGGATGTGGCTCGGCGACGTGCCGCCGTGCAGCCCGCTGCTCAGGTGGAAACACCGGAATCACGTGTTCTGCTTTCTGTCTCGGCGTTGCTGATCAACGGCACGCTCAACGTTGCCGCGAGTGGTGCGGACAACATCACCGTGGGAGCGAACTCGACGACCGGTCGGGTCGAAGTTCGGACGAACAACGGTGTCTTGGTAGGCGCGGTTCCGAACGTCAATGCGTCGGCGTTGACGGGACTCGTTGTTACCGGCAGCGATAGCAACAACGTGATTGATCTGAGCGGCGTCACGGCAGCACAGTTCACCGCGTTGACGAGCATCGTGGTGAATGCTGCCGATGGCAACGACGTCATCACCGGGTCGGTCGATCGTCCGAGCACGCTCAACGGTGGCAACGGAAAAGACACGATCACTGGCGGTTCGGCCAACGACAGCATCAACGGCGGAGACGGCAACGATTCGATCAACGGCAACCTGGGCAACGACAGCCTTGTTGGTGGCAACGGAGCGGACACCATCAGCGGCGACATCGGCCTCGACACGATCAAGGGTGGCGACGGCGACGACTCGATCTCCGGCGGTGACGACGCAGATAGCATCTCTGCTGGCAACGGCGCGGACATCGTCAACGGTGACAATGGAGACGACTTCCTCAATGGCGAGTCCGGCAACGACGTCATCAACGGCGGCGCTGGACTCGATTCAATCCTCGGCGGTGCCGACGAAGACTCGATTCAAGGAAACGACGGCAACGATACCGTCGATGGTCAAGCAGGCAACGACACGATCACTGGCGATCTCGGTGACGACAGCATCACCGGCGGTGATGGCAACGATAGCCTGACCGGCGGAGACGGGAACGACGTCCTCAACGGACAAGCGGGGAATGACTCCGCAACCGGCAACAACGGCGACGACACGATCTTCGGCGGTAGTGGTGACGACAGCCTGCTCGGCGACGGTACCGATGCGACAAGTACAGACATTGGTAACGATTCCATTCTCGGCCAAAGCGGCAAGGACACAATTGTCGGTGGTCGCGGTGCAGACACGCTCGATGGCGGAACGGGCAGAGACTTGGTGCAAAGCACATTCGTGATTGATCCCAATTCCGCACCACCGGCTCCACCTGTTCCAACGCCGCCAGGAACGCAGACTGCAGCCGCGTTGATTCAGGATTTACTGCCGACGACCTCGTCTGGCCCTGGTGCGAATCTCGGAACCAGTGCGACTCTGACGTTCGGTACTGGTGATGGCAGTCTTCGAGTCTCCGGTCTGGATGCTGCCGGTAACTTCCAAGGAACGCTGTTTGATCCTCAAGGTGCTCAATATGGAGCCGGAGACCCATCATTCATTGAAGAGACTTACTTGCGGTTCGGCAGTGGAAACCAAACGTCCTTGAGCTCCAACGCCTCGATGACAGGAACGGCGACGGAAGCCAACAGCACGTTCTCACAAGGCGGATTGAATTTCACGCTGCTAACCACGATCGGGCGGTTGAATAACGGAGCTGGGGTTCAGATTGGAGCAGTCGTCACTCGAAACTACGTCATCACCAATCCCGGAAGCGGAGCGGTGACGTTCGATCTGACTCGGTACACCGACTATCACCTAACGAATTACCCGACTGTAAATAACGACGGTGGCGGCCGACTTACTGACTCACGAGGGACGGATATGTTTTTCGAGAGTACGAACACGATCGTCGCAGGGAGCACTAATGCCTTTGTCGGAATCACTGGAATTGGTGGCGATGTTTTGGCGTCGAACCGCTATTGGCTGGCGGACCTTTTTGTTGTCGATCCGGTTGGTCCACTTCCTAACACGATTGCTGGCGATAGCAACAACGACGGCATTGTTGACGTCCCCACGATTGATAACCGCATTGCCGTGCGTAACGCCTTCACGTTGGCTGCGGGTGCATCAGCGGCCTACACGGCCCACACGACATTTGGCGTCATCGTTCCCCTGCCAGTCAATCAGGCTCCGACCGGACAACCTGATTCGGGAACGACGTTTGGAGCGAACCCGATTACGTTGAATGTTGTGACGAATGACAGCGACCCGGATGGGGCGTTGGATTTCGCTTCCATCCTGATCGCGTCTGCTCCAACGAACGGAACAGCGGTCAGTCTGAATAACGGGCAGATCGTTTACACACCGACACCCGGCTTCAACGGCACGGATACTTACACTTACACGATCGCAGACAACAACGGTGCTCGCACGGCTCCGATTACTGTGACAATCACCGTTATCGGCGGTGACTTTGTGGGGGACGTGCTGACGGGGTCTGATGATGATGACGTCATCGTTGGTTCGTCAGGCAACGACACAATCAGCGCCGGGCTTGGCAACGACTCAATCTTCGGCGATCTGGGTGATGACAACATTCTCGGTGGAGCTGGCGTTGACACACTGAATGGTGGCGATGGTAACGACACGCTCAACGGTCAAGGTGGCTCCGATGTGCTCGATGGTGGCGATGGCGACGACACGTTGGTGTGGACAGGGAACGGGGCGGGCAAGGACACCGTCAGTAGCTCTTCGGGGTACGACACTGCGTCAGTCAACGCAGATGGATCGAGTAATGTCTTTGTGCTTGGGAAAGACGCTCTTGGACGTTTGACTGTGACCGAGGCAGGCTCGCAACTCGTTGTTGACAGTTCCATTCAGAACGTCGTTGTGAATGGTGGCGGCGGCGATGACACGATCACGATTGGGAATCTGTCGGGTGTCGTGGGGACGGTGCTGTCGATCAATGGCGGGAATGGGGATGACACGTTGAGTGCGGCGGGGGCGTCGCTGGGTGACGTGCGGATGTTGCTGAGCGGTGGGCTGGGGATTGACTCGATCACGGGGAGCAGCGGGAATGATTCGATCGATGGTGGTGACGGCAGCGACACGATCTTCGGGGGACTCGGCAACGATTCGATCTTCGGTGGTGCGGGCGTTGATCGCATGAACGGCGACGCGGGGGATGACACGCTCGACGGCGGCGATGACAACGATGCGATCCGTGGCGGCGATGGCAATGACTTAATCAGCGGCAGCAACGGCGATGACAGTGTGCTGGCGGGGAACGGCAACGATACCGCGAGCGGCGGCTTCGGAGCGGACACGCTCAACGGCGAAGCGGGAAACGATTCGCTCGACGGCAACTCGGGGACAGACACGCTGACCGGCGGCGACGGCAATGACACACTCAGCGGTGGTGCTGAAGCGGACTCCATCACCGGCGATGCGGGGACCGATTCGATCTTCGGCGGCGACGGCGATGACACCATCGACGCGGGTGACGGCAACGACACCGTGCAAGCGGGCGACGGCAACGACGTCGTCAACGGCGGACTCGGCGACGACGCGATCAACGGTGGCGACGGCAACGACACGCTCAATGGCGGTGCAGGTCGCGACGTGCTGGTCGGTGGCGATGGTAATGACATCCTCATCGGCGGAGCGGACATCGACACGCTGCTCGCTGGCGATGGCGATGACACGCTCAACGGCCAAGGCTCGACCGACGTGATCGCGACTGGCGAAGGGAATGACGTCAACAACGACGCGTCGTTCGTGATCGACGAGTCGTTCGTGCTGTCGGATGCACTGATGACGGCGTTGGGTTTGTGATTGATGGAACCCCATCGAGCCGGGCACCCGTAGGGTCGCGATGGCTCGCGGGCTTTTGCACTACGGCGGTCAGGATTTCGAGTGACGCAAGGCGTGGTGCAAAAGCCCAAATCCACCGAGACAAGCTCAGTGGGGAGAAGGAATACGACGTGGTTGTGGCTCGGTCTGGAGAGCGAGCCACTCGGATTCGATCGAAGGTCTCCTTGGTTGAGGAGCAGGCCTCGAAGACTTAGTTGTCGAACGAGGAGACCTTCGGTCAACGAACGGACTGTGGCTCGGTCAGGAGACCGGTCGCAGCAACGGCAAGGCGGGAAAAACGCTCACAAGCTGGCAGCTTGTGGCTTCGAAGGTTGTTGCGAGCGTTGCTCGCTAGGGAGATATGTCATGACTCTGTTGTCTTGGTTGTCGGCGTTGCGAAATCGGTGTGTCGCTCGAAGTCGCCCTGTTGCGCTGTGGCAGTCATCTCAGCGGCGGAGGGTCGTTTCTCCGGTTTGTCAGGTGGAGACGGCTGAGTCGCGTGTGTTGTTGTCGGTGTCGGCCTTGCTCATCAACGGAACGCTCAATGTTTCGGCGACGGGAGTGGACTCGATTACTGTGCGAGCGAACGCGACGAGCGGCAGGGTCGAGGTGCTCGATCAGAACGGTTTGATTAGCGGCAGCCCGAACGTGCTCGCTTCGGCCATTCAGAAAGTGGTCGTCAACGGGAGCGACAGCAACAACGTCATCAATGTCAGCGGCGTGACTGCTGCTCAGTTCACGTTGTTGCCGAGCATCGTGGTCAACGCGGGCGATGGGAACGACACCGTCACCGGCTCACTCGATTTGCCAGACAGTCTTTCTGGCGGCAACGGAGCAGACACGTTGTTCGGCCAAGGTGGAAACGACACGCTGAGTGGCGGCGACGGAGCAGACTCGATCGTCGGTGGCGACGGCAACGACAGCCTACTTGGCGGTGACAACAGCGACACGCTCTCCGGCGACGCGGGGAACGACACCATCAGCGGCGGCAACCACAACGACTCGATCACCGGCGGTGACGGTGTTGACAGCGTCCTGGGTGGCAACGGCGCGGACAACATCAACGGCGGTGACGGGAACGACTTCCTCAACGGCGAGTCGGGCAATGATGTCATCGTGGGCGGCATCGGACTCGACACGATCTTCGGCGGCGCGGACAACGACTCGCTCTCCGGTGGTGACGACAACGATTCGATCGACGGACAAGCGGGACTCGACACGCTCAACGGTGACGGTGGGAACGACACACTCACAGGCGGCGATGGCAACGATTTCATGGACGGCGGAGCGAATGACGACGCGATGAACGGAGCCGCCGGCAACGACACAATCGCCGGTGGTAGCGGCAACGATTCAATCCTCGGCGGCGCGGGGAATGACGAACTCCACGACGATTTCTTGACTGACGACAACAGCTTCACCGGACGTGACACCCTGCTCGGACAAGCGGGGAACGACACGCTCGTCAGCCGTGGTGGAGCTGATTCGCTCGACGGCGGTACCGGAAACGATCTGCTTGATTCGCGATCGGTAACGATCTCCGTCTCAGATGCTCGCGTCACTGAAGGGGACACCGGCACGACGGTCATGGCCTTCACGATTACACTGTCGAGTCCCTCGCTCAGCCCGATCACGGTGACATACTCGACCGCTGCGGGAACGGCGATTGCCGATGTTGATTATCAAACGATTGTCAGCGGCAGCGGCAGCGGCAGCGTGGTGATCCCCGCCGGAGCGATCAGCGCGACGGTCCCTGTGACGATCATCAACGATGTACTGGATGAATCCGTTGAAGAGAACATTCTGTTGAATATCGCGGTCCCGGCCGCTCCGGGGATAGTGTTCGACAACCAAGGTGACGGTCGCATTGTCGATAACGATCCAACTCCGACTGTTCCGCCGGTGGATATCTTTTTGCTGACTGATGACCGAGCCAGTATTCAAAACGCGCTCCCTGCGTTGCGTGCCCAGTTCTCTCAGGTCGTGACTTCATTGCAGACTGCGCTGCCCGGTGTGAGCTTGGGTTTTGGTGTGGGGCGATTTGAAGCGAACCCAGTAGGTCGAGGTGGTCGTCTCGGTCGGCCATTTATTCTCAACCAGCCGATCATTACCACGGACACTCCGCAGTTTTCAGAAGCGATGGATGCCGCGTTGGCGCGTGGCAATCCTGGGGTTGGTGACGGCACATCAGTGATGATAGACGCCCTGCATCAACTCGCAACGGGAGTCGGCGTTGATGGAAATGGTGACGGCGACATTACCGACAGCAGCATCGGCACGCTCTACAACCAACAGATTAC
>JAPLNX010000311.1 GCA_026400935.1 Planctomycetia bacterium
ACCTACACCGGCAAACCGACACAATCGCAGCCCGTAGCTCGGTTCTGCCCACCGCACCGGCGCATCACCCGCACCACAAAAATCCAACAAGCCGCACTCCAAATCTAATGGCAGGTTATTTCTTGGTCGTGGCACTAGTAACTCACGTCATCTATCAGCGTAAACGGCGGAGGGCCTGTTAGATCAGCTCTTGAATCGGCTTCACGTTTGCATCGACCAGATATTGCGGGCGGCCTTGGTGGTCTTGGATGGTTGTGTTCGCACCATCGATGCCGAGGTGGTGATACAGCGTGGCGAAGACTTCTTGGAACGAGACTGGTCGATCGACCGCTTCGCCGGCGACCTTGTCAGTGGCACCGATGACTTGTCCTGCTTTGATACCGCCGCCAGCGAGCAACGCGCAAGCGACTCGCGGCCAGTGATCGCGACCGACTTGTTTGCTGATGACTGGCGTCCGGCCGAACTCGCCCCAAACCAAGACCAGCGTGTCGTCGAGCAAGCCGCGCACTTTCAAGTCATCGACCAACGTGGCGACGGCGTTGTCGAAGATTGGAAAATCTTCCGCCTCGCGGAGGAAGATCGAATTGTTGGCTCGACCTTCCGCATTGAGCCCTCCGTGCCAGTCCCACTTGCTGTAGTTGAGCGTGACGACTCGCACTCCCGCCTCGATCAGCCGACGAGCCATCAACAGGCTTTGCGGAACTCGTGGAGCACCGTTGCCGTCCATCATGATTTTCGGGTTGCCAACACCGTATCGAGCAACGATGCGAGGATCTTCTTTTGACAGATCCAGTGCCTCGGCCAAGTGTGACGATGTCAGCAAATCCATTGCCTGTTGCGTGAAGACATCCAGCCCTTCCATGACTCCCTTCGCGTCGGCATTACGACGGAAGCGATCAACGCTCGCCAATAAGTTCTTGCGATCTCCGAGCCGCTCTGGCGTCACGCCGTGCAACACCATGTCATCGCGCGTCTCTCCGAGCGGCCGGAAGCCCGATTGACCGACTCCCAAATAACCCGGACCCGGTTCGTTGTAGGGCCCGTGAGTGCATGTGTAACACAAGCTGACGTAAGGAGGAGTCGTGGGATCGGTCGGACCTTTGACCTTCGAGACAGCAGAACCAAACTGCGGCCAGCCTCCTGTTGGAATCCCGCTTCCACGTGGCGGACGACCGGTGAAACATTGCGTCGCATCATGGTCTGCTTGAGCTCCAACCAGCGAGCGAATCGGGACGAATTGATCCATCATCGCTGCGATTTGTGGAAGCTGTTCGCAGATCTCGATCCCGTTCACCTTCGTCGCGATCGGTTTCCATGGTCCGGCAATCTCAGACGGTGCCAGCGGCTTCAGATCGAACATGTCTTGATGCGGAGGACCGCCGACCAAGTAAATCATGATGACGGACTTTGGTCGCTTTGTTCCCGAGCCAACAGTCGCCGAGTTGTTTGTCGCCGCCCGTGCGTCAGCCGCCAGCAATTGAGCCAGCGACAAGCCTCCCCAGCCGAGCCCGCCAATCCGCAAGAAGTTGCGACGAGACATTCCGTCGCAGAATCGTTGGTCGTCTAATTTGCCAAGCAGCGTCAGCATTGGTGGAACCCTTCATTCGCGAGAAATTCAAAGCTCAAGCCTTCAGATCGGTCGCAGATCGTATCGGGCATGACTGATGCTTCCAAGTTCGATCTCATCAAACTGGTCGAAGCCAATTGATGACCTGCCGAATTGAGGCGGGACCGTTACCGCTGGTAAATCGGGAGGAACTGGTATTCAACCGACAGAGCCAGAACGGACAGGCTCGTGCAATACGTCGTCCCCAAGCCCTTTTCTGAGCCGTTGCGACCGGTCCAACTGCCGTCTTCAGCTTGCAGGTTCAATAGCAGCGGGATCAGGTGCTGCTTCGATCGAGCCCACTGGTCGCCGCCGACTTGGAACATGCCGATCGTGCCGTAATAGGCTCCGTAGTAGAACCACTCTTCGTTGACTTGCAGCGGGCGTTGAATGAGCCATGTGGCTCCCGCCAAGGTTTCTGGCGAATGATGCACGCCGCAGATTTCGAGGCACAGAATTCCGGTTCCCGTGCGAGTGGCCGACGGGCCGCTGCCCGGTTGATAGGCGAACCCGCCACCGCGAACGGAACAGCGTTTGACGTAATCAACCGCGAGGTCGATGTACTCGGCAGGAACATCGCAACCGAGATTCTTGGCCGCTCGCAGTGCGAGTAACTGCCAGCCGGTGACGCTCAAATCGCTGTCGTTGCTGCCGGGGTTATATCTCCAGCCCCCCATTTGGCTGCGATCCTTGCGGACGCTTTGAGAGGTCAGGATCAACCGCACCGCCTTCGTCAGAGCGAGGCGACAAGATTCGGCCAGCGCGGCGTCCGTCATGCCGGCCACTTCGGCCAGCATCAGCGTGCTGATGCCATGGCAATACATTGGACCGTGTCCGGTGCGATGAACCAGTAAGCCGCTTTGCTGCTGATGGTCCAAGACCCAGCGGATGCCGCGCTGCATATGTTGGTCATAAGGCCCTTCGCCCGGAACGTGCCCGGCAGCCAGGAAGGCCATCACGGCCAGCGACGTGGCGGAGGTCGATTCGCCGAATTGATCGATCACCCAAGCCCCCGACGGCTGTTGCTTCGAGGCGATGTGTTCCAACGCGCGAGAAATCGCCGTGTCGATTTGCTTTTCTTGCTCAGTACGTTCTGCGGCGTGAATCGCGTTCGCGTTGAAACACATCAAGACGATGAGTAACAGCAAGCTAAGCCGAAGCGTGAGCGAGCGTTCCAAAACGCGATGAACTCGCCTCGCGGCTTCGCGACTTCGCCGTCTCGTGAAGCGTCCGCCCTCGCTCACGCTTCGGGTTACGGAAGAGAGGGGCGACTGCGTCATGGTTTCTTCTCCCGAGCGGCGCTTCCTTGCGTCTTTGCGATCTCTTGGAAATACAGTTTGATCAGCTTGCTGTAATCGCCGTGAGCTTGATGCTTCGCCGCTTGAGTCAGTTCAGTTTGCAGCTTGCTCGACAACTGCCCCCAGTTTCGACCGGTGACTTTTTTGACTTGGATAGGCAGGTCGCTGAGGTTTTCGCCGCGATCTTGTTCAACGCTGCCTTGACCGTTGCCGCCAGCGTCGGCCAATTGTGGATTGCCATTGGGATCGTTCGACGGCTGACCGGGCTGTGGCAGTCCTCCTTGCGAAGGTTGTGGAGCCGATTGTTTCGCCGCATGCTTCAACGCACGCGCAATATCGCGCAACTGTCGAGCAGTCTGACCCCAGGGGCGCTCTTCAGCCGTTTGGTCAGGCTCCGACGATGGTTCCCCTTGGCCCGGCGCATGTCCCTCTTCCCGACCTTTTCCTTTCGAGTTGACTTTACTGGCTTCGTTCGACTGACCTTGACCGGACTGTCCCTGACCAGATGGGCTCTGACCTTGTTCCTGCTGGTCTTTGCCCAGTGCTGAAGGTTGTGTCGGTTGCTTAGCTTCGGCCTGCGCTTGAGCCAGTTGGTCCAGACGCTCGGCGGCTTTGGCGACCTCTTCGCTGACACTGCGCGGGATTGGCGATTGCGGAGGCCGATTGTGTTCGGAGGTGGCTTGTGCTTGCTGAGCCGCTTGCTTCAAGTTCTCGGCGGCTTGCTCGGCCGCTTGAGCGGCTTGATTGGCATTGCCTTGTTGTACTGCTTGCTTCGCAGCCTCCATCTTCTGCTGACTGTTTGCCGCTTGTTGACCAGCTTGCTTCGCGCCCTCGGCTTGTTGCGGCAGGTTGAGTGGTTGTTGGCCGAGTCGGTTTTGCGACTCCGCCAGTTGCTGGCCGAGTTCTCGGACGGCGTTGTTCAACTCCTGCTGACGTTGTTGCTGCGCGGCGTTCTTGGCCCCCGGTTGCTGAGCGAGATGTTCCATTTGCTGCGCGACCGCTTGTTGTTGCTCGGCCAAGTTGGCCGCTTGCTGCGCGAGTTCAGGATTGGCCCGCGCGTTGTTCTGCAATTGTTTGGCCAACTTCTCACCGGACTTGCCCGCTTGCTCGCCGCTATCGGCCGCCTTGTCGAACTGGCCGGAGTTGGCTTGACGCTGACTGGCCTGAGCTTGCTCCGAGGCGGCTTGAGCTTGTTTCGCTTCGGCCGACTCGCGTCCTAACTCTTGTTGTACTTGCTTCTGAAGTTCCTGAGCCTGCTGCGCGAGTTCTCGCTGATCCACCCGCGCGTCCTGAGCTTGCTGAGCAAGCTGCGGCTGTTGGTTCTGCCCCGGCTGCTGAGCCTGCGGGTTCTGACCAGCATTGCTCTGAGGCTGCGCGGCGTTCGGCTGCTGAGCATTCGCCGGTTGAGGTTGATTCGGCTGAGCGTTCTCGCCAGCAGGTTGCTGGCCGTTGGTCGGCATCGGTTGTTCGTTGGAGTTCTTCGCGTTGGCCTGCTCGTTCACGGCGGGAGGCTGGGTAGCATTCGGTTGTGACTGCTCGCCGCGCTGTTCGTTGCGAGCCTGTTCGACCTCTTGAGCCAGTTGACGTTGTTCCTTGGCAAGCTGCGCGAGTTGCTGAGCGGCCGGATCGCGGTTCGCGTCATTCGGCTTCGCGTTGTCTTGCGGTGCGTCGCCATTCGGCATCGGAGCGTCGTTACCGCGATTCGCCTGAGCCTCCGGCATCGGCTGAGCGGCTTGCTTGGCGAGGTCTCGCAGCGCTTGCTCGGCACCGCGTTGTTCTTGTGCGGCCTTTTCGAGATTGCCCTCGGCGAGTGCTTGCTCGGCTTGCTCGCCGCGCTGCTGGGCCTCTTGTCTCGCACCATTGGCATCGGCTTGCTGCTGCGGATTCTGTTTTGGGTTTTCACCAGCGAGTTGCTGTTGGCGTCCATTTGCTCCGCTGCCGGCAGTGGCGTCCAGAATCAGCCACTCTCCACGGCCATCACCGTCGCCGTCCAAATAGACTTCCACCCAAGCATGTCCAGGCCATCGCGCAACAAACCGCCCGTCTTCTACCTTGCCGCCTTTGAATCCCAAGATCATGCGACTCGGAATCTTGAACTCGCGGAGCATCAAGGCCAGCGCCGAGTTGAACTGCTTGCAATCTCCTTTTTTATCACGCAGGAAATCTTCAATCGTGTCGATGCGCGGATAATGCTGTTTGTCCGGATTTTTGTCGTAGTTGAACGTCTTCAATTTTGCGATCAGACGCTTTGCGATTTCGACTTGCGTCGCGGCATTTTCATCCTTTGCGAAAACATCTCGTGCAAAGAGCCGCAATTCTTTCAACTCTCCTTCCGGCAATCGTGTGTAGAACTCCACGTCGTTCGGTTCCAAATTGCCATTCAGCATCGCACGAGGAAATGGCAGCTTCTCATCAAGATCTGGGCGGGCAGAATAGGCCGTATAAGCAACTTCTGCATCGGCTGGCAAACCAACATTGTGCGACAACATTGATGTCACGCGGCCTTCGAGGGCCGATGTGTTCCCATCGTCCAACCGACAATCGCCACACAATGGCATCGCGTGCAAAATACCAGGCCCCGGCATTGTTACCTGGATGATTTTCTGGCGGATCGGCACAAGATCACGGGGGAGTGGCGGAATCGCACGAGACTCGCGCGTGCTGATACGCCAAAGTCCGGTCGCCCAATCTTCAAGCACATAACCTCGAAACAGCGGCTCATCGAGTCCGAGCGTCTTCGCATATTCAATGACGTCTAATGGTCGCTTTTTCCCCTCATCGAACAGTTCGACCCAAAGTGCTGGCCTCTTATCTTCATCGTCTGCGTCTGCCTTGCGGTTCTTTTCCTGCGGCAGTTTTTCGATCCGTTTGTTGAGCGCGGCTTGGTCGCGGTTTAATTGCTCGGCGGCTTGTTGGCGCTGTTCGGGATCGTCGGACTTCTGAGCTTCGGCCGCTTTGTCGGCGAGTTTCTTCTGCTCGTTGGCCAACTCGCGTGCTGCTTGCGCGAGTGGTGACTGATTCGCTTTCGCTTGCTGCAACTCAGTCGCGAGGCGGTCGAGTTCGTTGGCGGCTTGCTGTTGTTGCTTCTGAGCTTCGGCGAGATCGCCTTGCTCGATCGCGGCGACGGCCTCTTGCAGAGCTTCGGGAGTTGCGGGCTTGTCGGCCTTCGGTTCGTCACCGGCGGGCTTCGCGGCAGCCGCTTTTTCGGTGGCGGCTTCGGCTCGCTTTTGGAGGTCTTGTTGCTTCTCGGCGAGTGCGGCGTTGCGTTCGGCAGCGGCCGCTTGCTGTTCGCGGATCGCATCGGCGAGTTCCCGTTGTTGCTCGGCAAGTTCTTTGGCTTGCTCGGCCAATTGGGCGAGCCGATCCAATTCATCGCGCTTCGCGGCGTTGAGCAGTTCCGGACGGCGCTTCAAAAGATCGTTTAGCGCATCGGCGAGTTTTGACTGATCCTTAGCCAGTTGCTTCTCATCGACGTCGTTCTTTTGAGCCTGTTCGGCATTCGCGGCTTGCTCATTGGCTTTCTCTTGCGGATCGGCATTTTGTGCATCGGCCGGTTTGGGTTCGTTCGCGGCTTGTTCGCGATTGAGTTCATCGGCGCGGTTCGCAAGTTGTTCGGCTTGCCGCGCGAGGCGATTGAGTTCGAGCAAATCCTTCTGCAACTCCGCAAGCTGTTGAAACGGCTTTTCGACTTGTTGCAGCTTCTTCGCGGCTTCGGCGAGCTGTTGTTCGCCGCGGCGCAGTTCGTCGATCTGTTCGCGGCCGGTGTCTTGCTGAGCCTGTTTGACTTCTTGTTCGGCGGCGGGCAACTGTTGCTCGGCCACGTCGCGAACTTGCTCACCCAATTCGTGGAACAGCGGATCGGCGGACAACTGGTCGGCGAGTTTTTCGCCCCGCTGTTTCAGCTCGGCAATTTGCTCTTCAATTTGTTGCAGGCGTTCCGGCGCGAGCGGTTCTTTCTTCGTTCGGGCGGCGATCTCGGATTGCTTGCGTTGAGCTTCGAGGTCTCGCTGCCGTTGAACGATGTCAGTCTGCAACTGCTTCAGTTCTTGCCGCAGTTCTTCCTGGGTCTTTGCCACTTCATTGAAGCCCGGCGGCGGAGCTTTCGTGCTGATACGGAGGACTCGGACATCAGACCAGACCTCGTGCGGCTCCGGATCGGGGCGTTCGTCGGTCGTGCGAATCTTGTAGGTCAACCACTGCCCTTGTTCGACCTTGAGCGAACTGAGATCGAGCGTGAAACGATGCTCGACTTCTTTCTGACCTTGCACCTTTTCGGCGATGAGCTTTTGCGACTCCCCTTTGTTGACCTCGAAGTGCAATTCCAATTGCCCGAGGCCGATGTCGTCCGTCGCGATGACGTCAATCGGCACCGCGTCGTCCGGGCGGACTTCGGTGCTCTGATCCCCTTTGACGATCAAATGCGGCGGCTCGTCGGCGACAACGACCAATTCGCGCGGCACGATGTCACTGTTCGTCAGCTTGTGAATGTCGGCGATCGCGAACGCATACGGGCCGTGAACCTTCGGGTCGGCGACCAGTTCCATCGAAGCGGACTGCTTGTCGGCGGCGAGCTCGAACGTCAGCGGCTCGCCCCCGTGCCGCCAGTTGAGCGACGCGGTTTCGATCGGCTTGTTGAATTCCAGTTTGAACTTCAAGCGGCTCCGCTCGAACACGCGAATCGCACCGACCGCACCGTCGAGCGATTGCGCGGGCCAACCGGCATACGCGGGCGGTTCGACATCAACGCGAACCTGCGTGATCACCGGCGGCTCGACCACTTGCACTTGATAGTCTCGCGACTGCTGCCGATCGACCGAGACATGAAACTTCAGATCGCGCATGACGTGCGGCACGATGGTCGCGAACGCCTGCCGCGCGGCGTCATAAGGCATCGAGCGGCGGTCGGTCGTGCCGACGGAATCACGCCACTCAAGTAACAGCGACTTCGGCGGTTCCGCGATCCCCGGCTTCGTCGCCTTCGCCAGCAATTCGATATCGGCACCACGAGCCACGACCCGATCGCCGTCAGCCACTTCAATCTGCCACGCACCGACCGTCCCCCAGTTCCCCGACGGCATCAGCAGCCGCTGCCACAGTTGCCGATAAACACTCGGCGCGAAAAAGACCGGGGCCGCGAGCAGCAAACAAGCGGCCAATCCGAGCTTCACCGAACGCCACGCGCGGCGTGACGAGACCACTCGTTCGAGATCGAGTTCTTCCACCCGCTGCCGCGTCTGTTCCAGCAGCATCTGACGCATGACCGGCGAACCTTTGAAACTATCCGGCTGCGACGGGTCAAACAGTTCCACCGCCGAGGTCAGCGAGTCTTCCCATTCCGGATGTGCCTTGTCCGCCATCGCAGCCAGTTCGGCCCACCCAATGCGCCGGCAAAGCGGGACCGCGAGCCAACTCAGCAACGCCACTCCGGTGAGAGTCCCGATCGAACACAACGCCGCGAGCCGCGCGGTCGGATTCAGATCCATGCGGAAGTCGAGCAGAAAAACTGCCGCCAAACTGACCGACAGCACCAAAACGACTCGCCCGAATCCGCGTAGCAACCACTGCCATCGGACCCACGATTTCACTTCACGGAGATGATCCGCCAACTCCGAAGGCAACCAAGCAGAAGTGTCTGACGACATGAGAAATCTCCGTGAGACAAGCGGCTGACTTGTCCGAACACGATCGCACGCAAGGCGGCAGGGATTGTATCGGCTCAATCGACAGGAGCCATCTCAGTCTGCCTCGACTGTTACGTTTAAGGGCAGTAGAGGCGGTTTCAGCGAACGGTATCGAGGACGGTTTTGGCGGCGCGCGACAAACGCCGCATCCCTTCGCGAATGCCATCCGGCGATTGCACACCGAAGCTGAGCCTCATGCCGTTGCGTTGTCGCTGTTCCGGCGGGCCGCCGAAGCAGAGTTCGCCGGGGACGTACATGACTTGCTCGACGTCGACCGCCTGTCGGAAGAGCGGCGAGTCGAAGCCGGTGAGGACGTGCGACGGGAGCGTCATCCAAACGTAGAGACCGCCTGTGGGATGAACCCACGAAACTCCCGGCATATCGCTGAAGAATTCGTCGGCGCCTGACAGCATCGCGTTACGTTTGAGGCGATACGCGGTGCGAACTTCCTCGGCATGAGTGGCAAAACGCCCAGATGCGAGAAGTTCTGTGATCAAGTACTGATTGAAATTCGCCGAGCCGAAATCTTGGTTCCCTTTCAAATCGTTGATCGCCTCACGCAGGCATTGAGGCATCAGACCAAAGCCGACTCGGACACCGGGAGAGAAACTTTTTGAAAACGTCCCGGCATGAATGACTGTCTCACCCGTGCGGTCGAAGCTCCAAACGCTCGGCAGTGCAGGGCCGTCGTAATGCAGTTCACGGTAGGCGGCATCTTCTAACACAAAAATGCGCTGCTGCTTCGACCAACGGTTTGCGATCTCGACCAACTCGCGCCGGCGTTCGAGCGAGAGGCTGATTCCCGTCGGGTTTTCGAACTCGCTGACCACGTAAATCAGTTTGACGCGAGACAACTCACCGACCGTTTCGAGCCGTTGCAGTTCGGCATTGAGAGCCTCCATGTACAGACCGTGCTCATCGGACGGCAAAGCAATCGTCCGCGCGCCGACTCCTTCGAGCACTCCCAGAAAAACGAAGTACGTCGGCGCGGCAACCAAGCAGATGTCGCCGGGGTCCAACAGCGCGTCGGCCAGCAAGGCCAACAACTGCTGCGAGCCGGTCGTGCAGACGACTTCATCAGCCGTCGCGGTGCGTTGCCCGATCGGTGACGACGATTGCTCGAGCCCGTTTTGATAACGGGCCAGTTGCTCCCGGAGTCGGAGATCGCCGAGCGTCGTACCATACTGCAACGCGAGCCGCCCCTTCGCGTCGTCAGCGAGAACACCGCGAGCCGCTTCCAACGCTTCCGTCACGGGCAACGAGGCGGCGTCAACGAGTCCCGCAGCGAGTGACAACACATGAGGTCGTTCAACCCCTTGCTGCATCAAAAAACTGATGGCTTGATCGGCCGCCCAACGACGACGCTTGCTGAACAACGGAGGCAATTGCGGGCTCGGGGTGGTCATACTGTTTGGTCTCGGCGGATTGGTCACAGAAGCCGCGAGTTTGCTGGGAAATGATGCCGAATGCAAAGCCGTCCGCACGACCGGAGCGAACTGCCTTCCGATCGACGCTCGTGGCACGACAATGCCTTCCTTGAATGGGGATCGCAGCGTTATCGTGCCGATGCTTCGACAGCACCGTGTGGCACAACCCACGAAGTGGAACGTCGTGCCACACTTTTCAGATACGCTTTTCGTAGGCCAAATGACATGCTCAACGTTCTCACCTCTGCGAATCGACGCACTGCGTACTGCGACGGCGTTTCGCGGCGAAGCTTTCTGCAAATCGGTTCGCTGACGGCGGGTGGCTTTTCGCTGTCACTGCCGCAGCTTCTGCGAGCCGAAGAAACCGGATCGCTCAAGGCGTCGAAGAAGTCCGTAATCATGGTCTATTTGTCCGGAGGAATTTCGCATCAGGACACGGTCGATTTGAAGCCGGACGCTCCCGATGGAATTCGGGGTGAGTTCAAGCCGATCGGCTCAAAAGTCCCCGGCATCGACTTGTGCGAACTGTTGCCGAAGCTCGCGTCCTGCACCGACAAGCTGGCAATCATCCGCAGTGTCATCGGTCAGCAGGATGAGCACAGCAGCTTTCAAAGCCTCGTCGGCAAGCCGATGGGTTTGGCGTTGCAAGAAGGTTGGCCGAACTTCGGTTCCATCATCGCTCAGAACATGGGACAGCGAGACGCAGCGACCCCCGCATTCGTGGACCTGTTTCCGACGATGCAACATCGGCCCTACAACAGCCCGCCGTCGGGCAAGGTCGGCCCGATGTTTCGCGGAGTGCGTGCCGACGGCGAAGACATGGAGAGCATGACGCTCCGGTTTATCGACGCACCCCGATTTGACACGCGCAAGCAGTTGCTCTCGTCGATCGACGGCATCAAGCGCGATGTCGATAGCGTGGCACTGGCCGGTATGGATTCGAGTTATCAAAAGGCGTTCGACGTGCTCACGTCGAGCCACCTCGTGAATGCGCTCGACGTCGAAAAGGAATCGCCGACGGTGCGCGAGCGCTACGGCAAAGGTTCCGCGAAACATCTCGGCGACGGGGCACCGATGTGGAACGATCAGTTGCTGCAGGCTCGGCGGTTGGTCGAAGCGGGGGTCCGTTGCGTTACCGTCGCGTATGGATTCTGGGACACGCATGGCAACAACTTCAAATACCTGAAGGACCACTTGCCGCTGTTCGACACCGGGATCTCGGCACTGATCGAAGACATTTACGCACGTGGTTTGGACCGCGATGTGACGGTCGTCGTCTGGGGCGAGTTCGGGCGGACCCCGAAGATCAACAAAGACGCCGGTCGCGATCATTGGGCGCGAGTCAACAGTGCGATCCTCGCCGGTGGCGGCATGAAAGTCGGCCAAGTGATCGGAGCGACCGACAAGCTGGCCGACTCGGCCACTCACCGCCCGGTGCATTACACCGACGTGCTGGCCACAATCTACGACAACCTCGGCTTCGGCGAAGACCCGTCGTTCACCGAAATCTCAGGCCGCAAAGTCCGCGCTCTGCCGGGAACGGCTCGCGTGGTGAGCGAACTGATTTGAAATTTCCATTTGGACTAGGACAAACCCATCATGCGTTTCACAAAGATGCACGGAGCCGGGAACGACTACGTTTACGTCAATTGTTTTGAAGAGCGTTATCCGGAGGACGTCGCCAAGTTGGCGATCGAGATCAGCGATCGGCACTTCGGCGTCGGTGGCGACGGGCTCGTGCTGATCTGCCCGTCCGAAATCGCGGACGCGCGCATGAGGATGTTCAACGCCGACGGCAGCGAATCGGAGATGTGCGGCAACGCGATTCGGTGTGTCGCGAAATACCTCTACGATCACGGCATCGCTCGGCAAGAAGCCCTGAAGATCGAAACCGGTCGCGGCGTGTTGTCATTGCAATGTGAAGTGGAAAATAGCCGCGTCCAACGAGTGCGCGTCAACATGGGTGCTCCCATTCTAAAGAGTGCCGACATCCCGACGTCGTTGGCGGGTGATCCGCCGATTCGCCAGAAGTTGTCTGCTGCCGGACGCGAGTTTGAAGTCACCTGCGTTTCAATGGGCAATCCGCATTGCGTCACGTTCGTCGATGAAATCAACGACGACTGGGTCTTGCGAGTCGGCCCCGAGATTGAACGCCATCCGGCATTTCCTCGCCGAGTCAACGCCGAGTTCATCCAAGTGATCTCACCCAGCGAATTCAACATGCGCGTTTGGGAGCGTGGTTCCGGAGAGACGCTGGCATGCGGCACCGGAGCGTGCGCGTCCGCTGTTGCGGGCGTATTGAACGGCCTGACGAATCGTAAAGTGACGGCACATCTACGTGGCGGCGACTTGCTGCTCGAATGGGCCGAAAGTGGCGAGGTCTACATGACCGGCCCTGCCACCGAAGTCTTCAGCGGTCTCTTCCAGCCGAGTCGGTAGCGACCAGCCAATGACCAAACGGTGCAGAGAGATTAATAGCACTTCTTGCACTTCCACTTGCCACACTTTTCAAAACGGACTATCAACCCGCCCTCTTCTGATTTCTGCTCATATTCCTGCCCTCTCGCGGTCAACTCCAATTCTGGAACTTGCCGCAATCCTCCCTTCGCTCCCCTCCTTCCAAGTCACGATCATGACTCGATCTGTCGCTCCAAAATGGATGCCGGCTTGTTGGCGGCATTGTGCGGTCATCGCTGCACTGCTGATGTCATTCAGCAGCCTCGCTGGATGTTCGTTGGGTGTAATGGCGGGAAAAGCGATTTGGGGGGACCCTAAGACTCAGTCAGAGTTTCGGAATCGAACAGGCACTGACCTCACCAAGGGCGACAAGACACTGCTGGTTGTTGTACAGACGCCGCAGTCGGTCGAAACGGAGTTACCATCGCTCGACCTTGATCTGATTGATGCGATCACTCGGCGACTTAAGTTGCATGGCGTCAAAGTCATCGAACCCGATCAGGTCGCCAAATGGATCGACACGAACGGCGGACACTTCGACCATCCAACCGAATTGGCTCAACGATTTGAAACAGACTTCATTGCGGTCATCGACGTTGAGCAGTTCACGTTTCACGATGCAACCAGCCCCAATCTTTATCACGGAGAGGCTGCAGGACAGGTTCAAGTCTACGAAGTCCACGAAGTGGCAGGATCGAAACAGGCTCAGCAAGTGTTTGGTGCCAACTTCCGAAATCAATATCCGCAGCACGGCCCCGTACCAGTGGATCAGCTTTCTCCCAAGATGTTCCAAAAACGGTTCATCGACAACTTGTCCGATCGCCTCGGCAGTCGTTTTTACGACTACCGCATCGGTGATGAGTTTTAATCACGCTCCAGACGTTTTCACGATCTTCGCCAGACGAAAGAACGACGTATGACCAAAGCCTCACAGTCTCGCATCACAGGATGGCGTTCCTGGTGTTGGACCGCGCTGCTGTTGTTGCCAGTGACGCTGACGGGCTGCTTGAAGCCGTTGATCATGTTGGGTTATCTCATCGGTGGTCCGCCGTCGATTGAGCCGGACTTCGACATTATGACCAAGAAGTCGATGACGGAAAAAGATGTCACGGTTGCTGTCGTCTGCTACGCACCGCTCGAGGTGAAATACGACTTCTCTGCCATTGATGCGGAACTCGCGAAGTATGTCACCTATCGCCTCGTTCAGCACAAAGTGAAGGTCGTTAATCCTGACCAAGTGCGAGCCTGGCTTGATGAGAACACCGATTGGGATGAGCCGTCGGAAATTGGCAAAGCACTCAATGTGAAATACGTCGTCTACATCGACCTCGAAAGTTTCAACCTCTGGGAGGAACACAGCAACAACCTACTGCGCGGTCGCTCCGAAGGTTTGGTCAGCGTGTTTGAGATCAACTCTGACGGTGACGGCGAGAAGGTCTATACGAAGGAAATCACCTCAAAATTCCCACTCGCCGCTCCACGTCAATCGACCGAAGTGCCATATGCGACCTTCAAGCAACAGTACCTCACCCGCCTGAGCGAAGAGATCGGTCGTCTGTTTTATGAACACTACAACGGCGACGATATCGGCGACGCAACATAGCTGAAGCGACTTGCCCAGACACTCTCTTCGTGTCTTAGTAGGACGGGCACTCTTGCCCGTCGAATGGCACCAGCCGGGCAAGAGTGCCCGACCTACTCTCTGCATTTGTCGAATCAATCAACTCGCCGGAAATACAAATCGCCCGGGAAGTAATTCGGCAAGCGTTGCTTCAACAACTCGATCCGGACGATCTGCGTCAATCAACAACACGAGCAAGTCATCGCAAAACTCCGACGCCACTTGCCGACAGGCTCCGCATGGCGCGTGACCTCCCGCCGTCGCGACAGCCAACGCTTGAAAGCGGCGGTGTCCGGAAGTGATCGCGGTCCCAAAGGCAACTCGCTCAGCGCAGATCGTCAGCCCATACGACGCGTTTTCGACGTTGCTACCAACAATAATTTCACCCGACTCCGTGAGCAGCGCGGCCCCGACCAAAAACTTTGAGTAGGGTGCGTGAGCAGTCTGTCGCGTGGCACAGGCATGAGCGATCAAGCTCGTCCGCTCAAGTTCGGTCATGAGCAATCTCACTCTCACGGGATCATGTGGACCATCATCAGGTCGTGTCCTTCGTCCGACCAGTTCGTACTGGCAATCAGCACAACTCGGCTGCCGGAGGCGAACACCTTTTTGCGTTTGCCCCATTCAACCACATAACGCAGCAAAGGTTCGGGGTTACCAACAGTTTTGGTGTCTGTCGCGACCGGCGTCACCCCCCAGAAGAGACACATACGACGCGTGATTTCCGGACGATCACTCACCGCGATGATCGGCACCGAAATGCGTTGATTCGACAGTGACATTGCAGTCAGCCCAGATCGTGATGCGACAGCGATGACATCCGCCTTGAGATGCTCCGCCGCCGCGCCGGCCCCCAATGTGACCGCTTCAGTAACCACCAGCGCGCGAGCTTTCAGCTTGCCGGGACTACCCCGAAAATGAGCTGATTCGACCAACTGTTCCGCTTCACAGGCGATGTGGTTCATCATTGCCACAGCTTCAACCGGATAATCGCCGACAGCAGATTCACCAGAGAGCATGACAGCGTCGCTCCCATCAAGCACGGCATTCGCAACATCAGTGACTTCAGCGCGCGTCGGCAATTCGTTGTGCTGCATGCTGTCCAGCATTTGCGTCGCCGTGATCACTGGAATGCGATGCTGATTGCAAAGTCGGATGATCTTCTTTTGCAAAATTGGGACACGCGCGATATCGACTTCAACGCCCAGATCGCCGCGAGCGACCATCACCGCATCGGTTTCCACCAAGATAGCGTCAAGATCGTCAATGGCTTCGAGCTTTTCAATCTTCGAGACAATCAGTGGCGTGACCTTCGGCTTCGCGGCAGTAATCGCTTCACGCAGCAGACGAACGTCAGCCGCGCTTCTCACGAAACTCAGCCCGACAAAATCGAGTTCGTGTTCCAGCGCCCAAGCGAGGTCCAAGCGATCCTTCTCCGTGAGGCTCGGCGTGCTTAACGCAACGCCGGGCAAGTTGACTCCCTGCCGACTACGAATTTTTCCGGGGCCATCAACAACACAGACAACCCGTCCGGCATTCGCGTCTTGCTCGGTCACTTTCACAGAGACAGTTCCATCTGCCATCAAGATTCGATCGCCCGGACGAACGTCGTCAATGAGTTGCTCATAGGTGCAAGTGAAGTGGCCGGGGACATCGCTTTGCTCACCACGGATGAATTCCACCGTCGCGCCGAGTTCGCAAACAAAACAATCGCCGGGCAATACACCGAGCCGAATCTTCGGTCCCGAAAGATCGCCGAGGACGCCAATCGGGTGCTGCAACTCAGCAGAGATCGAACGAATCAGGCCCATCACTTCATGCAGCCAGTCGTAGCGACCGTGAGCGAAATTCAAACGGAAAATATCGACGCCTGCTTGAACGAGAGCCTTGAGTTTATCTCGCGTGCCACAGGCTGGGCCAACAGTGGCAATGATTTTGGTTTTTGAAAGTCGAGTATCACGAATAATCGAGGGCATGATGGTTTCAAATCGCAATCGTCAAAAGATAGGCCGGGCCGTGAGCGCTCGTGCCAAACCGGTCAGAGACGGAGTTGTACTCAGCCGCTGTTTGAAAGACACGCGATGTTTTCGGTGAGCCGGGTGGCGTCAACTCCCGGACAAAACGAGACACGGGACCATCCAGGGTTGACGCCGCCCGGCTCGCGATTAGCTTAACGCAGTTCAAATCGCGCGAAGCTCTGCGTTGCTGAGCAAGAAACCTGTCAAAGAAACCGTCATGTTCCAGCAGCCAACATTGACACTGCTTCGAGTCGTCTCAAGGATGTGCCCCGTTGGTTCCTGGCGAGCAATTCGATCCCGATGGGACAGTGAAATCGGTCACAGAATGGACCGAGCATCTCGCGCAAATGCTGATTGGAACTAACAGCGCGGGCCACACTTGAATGTAATTTCCCCCCATCGTTCTTGGGCCTCCCCGTGCCCATATTTTGAGGATTGTGTGCCATGCAAATTGCCTCTTGGTTGCGGAGTCTTCGTTCTCAGTTCAGCCGTCAACAGGGCAACGTTCTACGTGCAAGACGCACTTTGTCCGCATCCGAATTCATGAGGTCACCGAATTCACGAGCCGTCACAAACTCGCTCGAATCGACCGTTGAACTGCTCGAAGACCGAACGGTTCCGTCTGCGTTTGCTCTTTTTTTGGCGGCGACAGGTGAGCTGAATATCTCGATGACGGCCGCTGACAATGTGTCGGTCGGCGTGAATTCCGGCACAGGCAAAGTCCAAGTGCTTGCAAACGGATCGCCGTTGGGTTCGATGCCGTCGATCACGCCGGATCAAGTCAAGACGCTGATCGTCAATGGCAGCGACGCGAACAATGTTCTCAACGTTATCGGCGTGGACGGCAGCTTTACTCAATTGACTTCCATTCAACTCAACGGCGGTGACGGCAACGACACAATTACTGGCAGCGCGGTCTTGGCCGGAGTCCTACACGGCAACAATGGAGTGGACACGATTACCGGCGGCGCTGCGGGCGATCTCATCTTTGGCGACGACGGCAACGATCAGATCACATCCGGTGACGGAGCGGACACCATCAATGGCGGCAACGGGAATGATTCCATCAGTGCTGGGATCGGTAACGACTCGGTCGTGGGTGGTGACGGGCAAGACACGCTCAATGGCGGAGACGGGAATGACACACTGAGTGGCAGCAACGGCAACGATGTGCTCAACGGTGACACGTCGAACGCGGGCGACGATTCACTCGATGGTGGATCGGGGAACGACACGCTGAATGGCGGTGCCGGGAACGATTCAATGAATGGCGGACTCGATAACGATTCGCTACGAGGCGGCGATGACAACGACACCATGTTTGGTGGCGCGGGCAACGACACCATGTTTGGCGAAGCGGGAAACGACACAGTGAGCGGTCAGGCCGGAACTGATTCGCTCGAAGGGGGAGCCGGTAACGACTCGGTCGATGGTGGAACCGAAAACGATGTGCTGTGGGGTGATGATACTGCGGGAACGACCTCAGGCAATGACACGGTTAATGCTGGCGATGGCAATGACACGGCGAACGGCGGTGCGGGTAACGATGTCGTTTTCGGTGGAGCGGGAGCAGACTCGTTGTTGGGCGGCGACGGAAATGACACTGTCGATGGGCAAGGTGGCAACGACAACATTCAAGGTGGTGCCGGAAACGACTCCGTTAAAGGTGGAGATGGGAACGACATCGTTTACGGTGACGACTCGTTGGGGACGACGTCTGGCAACGACACCGTCAACGGCGAAGCGGGGAACGATTCGCTGATCGGTGGCGGCGGCGACGACGTGATCTTCGGTGGCGCAGGAAACGACACGCTTAAGGGCGGTGATGGCGATGATCGGCTCGACGGGCAAATCGGCAATGACTCCAACGATGGCGGCAGCGGAAGCAACACGATTGTGTTTGACCCAAACGACGGTACCGATACCGGTGGCGGGGGAACCGGTGGCGGGGGAACTGGCGGAGGGGGCGGTGGCTCAGACACGCTCGTGCTGACGGGAACTGGAGCGAGCGACGCAATCGTGGTGAGCCAATCGGGCGGCTTGGTGCGAGTCTCCGTGGGATCGAATTCCTACACAGCGCAAGCAACGATCACACATATCGTGATTAACGCGGGAAACGGCGACGATACGGTGACGGTCGGTGCGTTGGATTCGGTCAGCCCGGTCTTCATTGAGATCAACGGCGAAGGGGGGAACGATTCGTTGACAGGTGGCGGAGCGGCCCTCGGCCCTGTGCGGTTACTGCTCAATGGTGGTGAAGGGAACGACACGCTCGTGGGAACCGCGGGAGCCGACACACTGCTCGGGGGAAACGGCAATGACCTGCTTTCTGGCGGTAACGGCAACGACACGCTGTCGGGCGAGGCCGGAAACGACACACTCAAAGGTGAAGCCGGAAACGATACCATTTCCGGCGGTGACGCGAATGATGTTGTTCAAGGTGGAGCCGGAAGCGACTCGATCGACGGCGGCGCTGGAAGCGACAACCTTGATGGACAGGATGATGCCGACACGGTCACTGGCGGTGACGGGAATGATCTCGTCAAAGGTGGAAACGGTAACGATTCGCTGAATGGCGGAAGCGGCAATGACACGCTCGATGCAGGAGCTGGAAACGACTCCGCCGACGGTGGCTTTGGCGATGATTCTCTGCTCGGATTTGCCGGAACCGACAAGCTCTTTGGAGGAGACGGCAACGACACGATTGATGGTGGAGACGACAACGACACGATCAACGGTGGCGACGGCAACGATCAGATTCTGGGAGGCAACGGCAATGATCTACTCGGCGGCAAAGACGGCAATGACACCGTCAATGGCGGCGCAGGGAACGATCAAATCCTCGGTGGAGACGGCAACGATCAACTCTTTGGCGGAGCGGGGATCGACACCCTGATCGGCGAAGACGGTGATGATGTCATCAACGGTCAAGGTTCCGCCGATGTGATCTCCGGCGGGCAAGGAACAGACACGATCATTGATCCAGTGTCTGAGATCAACGAGTCGTTTGCATTCCCCGCCTCGGTGCTGGCCGCGTTGGATACGCTGTAACACTGCATTGCCGAATGATCGTCGCCGTCACACTCTTTGCGACGGCGGCATGGTCTTGTGTCGCTAACAGAGCGTTCGTGAGACGAAGTCTGTAATCTCACCGCCATGGAACCGAGCTTTCTGCAGATCGCAATGTCTGATGGATACCGCCTTAGTTGCCGTCATTGGCAACCTGTAGGTTCGCATCCGCACGCGTTTGTCGTCGCGTTGCACGGGATTCAAAGTCACGGTGCATGGTATGACCGATCGAGCCGTGAGTTGTGCGAAGCGGGATACGACGTACTCTTCGTTGATCGCCGTGGTTCCGGTCGCAACTTCTCGCGACGCGGCGATGCGCCGCATGCCGAACGACTCATTAACGACGTCATTCAAGTTCTGATATACGTCCGCCATCAGCGAGACAGATTTGCTCCCGGTGCGCCGATCGTGTTACAGGCAGTGAGCTGGGGGGGCAAGCTCGCTGCAATCGTGGCCGCGCGACGTCCAGATTTATTGGATGCGGTCGCGTTGTTGTATCCGGGGATTTGTGCTCGCGTGCAACCGACCCGCTGGCAGCGTGCGCGATTGTCACTCGCTCGGAAGCTCGACATTCGACACCCTCGCATTGAAATCCCACTGAGTGATCCGACGCTCTTCACCGGGCAGCCTGAGTGGCAAGAATTCATTCGCCAAGATCGACTCGCACTGCGGGAAGTGACGGTCGGATTTTTGCTCGCACATCAAGATATCACGCAAGCAGCAATCGAATCGGCATCTCACATTCTGCAACCTGTGTTGCTGATGCTCGCAGGAAAAGATGACATTATCGACAACGCTGCGACCAAAATGTGGCGACAACGGCTCGGCACAAATAATGTCACTTTGCATGAATACCCAGACGCGCGACACACGTTGGAATTCGAACCGAATTCGGAACACTTCCTAGGAGATTTGTTGACATGGCTGGAAGGTGTCACATCGCGGCCTCGGTCATAACTCGTTGAATTTCCCGACAGCCACGTTGGGACTTTCGACAACAAGCGACTCGCCTGCGCGGTTTTCGTTTGCTGGCTATACTCGTTGCCGTTCAGTCGATCATATTCTGGAGCATTCCGCATCATGTCGTTACCAAGACAGTTTACGTTGAAATACTCGCGTTGGACCTGCATCGCCGTCGTTGGATTCGTTGCGACCTGCGGCCATTTCTTGCACGCAACTGACGCAAAGAAGACGGCCGAGAAGAAATCAGAAGTGCAGAAATCTGCCGATAAGACGCCAAAATCTACCGAAGCGAGCAAGCCCAAAGAACCAGTACCGCTCAACACTCAAGAAACCGTGCTGCTGGATGTCCCCGGCAAACGTCTGCTGCTCAAGTCGAAAATCTGCATGCGAGAAGGCGTGCTAGAAATGTTCTGCTGCCTGAAGCAAACGAAGGAGCATGAATCCATTGTCTCAATCGAATCCGAAGCGTACGTCATTCACACTGGCTTGCTGGCGTTGGGGGCAAAGGCCGGTTCGCCGGTCAGGTTTCAGCCCGAATACGCGCCACCGAATGGGACTCGCATTCGAATCTTTTGCCAGTGGACCGACAAACAAGGAAAGTCACATCGCGAACCTGCGGAGTCATGGATTCGCAACTCCACGCGGCGTTTCTTCGTCGAGATCTTTGAATCCAAACCGGAAGGACTCAATCTGCAAGAAGGCTCAGATTTGAAGTGGGATGACAAACACAAAGAGCTGTATTGGTTCGGCCAAATGACTGAAAAACAACGAGACGCATTCTTGGCGATGTCTAAGAACGAGCAGTACCGCAAATCGATCAAGAAGTTTTTCGACGCGACCCAACCGAAGCCACTCGACGCTCCGTGGGTCTTCACCGGTAGTGGTTTCTACGTCGATGAAGCAACCGGAAAAAAATCGTACCTCGCTGAAGGAGGCGATCTGATCTGTGTCGCAAACTTTCCGTCAGCAATGCTCGACTTGGCCACGAAAAGCAGCGCCGAAGGAGAGACCAACTTGATGTGGGAAACTTGGACCGAACGTATCCCGCCGGTGGGAACCGAAGTGCTGCTTGAGCTTGTCCCAGAACTTGAGGCGAAAGAGCCGAGTAAGAAATGACGGCTGACAACTGCCGTGGCGTAATTGATCGTGATGTACGCGAACCGCGTGCATCACAACTAATGACGCCGGCCTGCCAACGGTGCCGGAGTGGCCGGTGATCGCTCCCCCTCATGTGGCACGAACTTGTACGAATCGACGTACTCCATCGCGACGAAGCGTGTGTCGTTTTTCGCGAAACGAGGGAACGGCAGGCTTTCGTGAACGATCAGTTGGTAGTGCGTCTGCATGTCTGTAAGCCAACGATCGAATGCCCCTTGGTCAAGTTCAAAACGCGCGTCGCGATATAAAACGCATCTTAGTGGACGATCCTTCGTCACTCGCGTCAGATCAGCCGGTCGCATCCGAGCACGGCTGACTTCGATTGCTCGGTTGCAGCGGAAGTGAGCGGACCAACTCAGTTCCTGATGTTGTTCGGGAACGAAGTCGAGATCGAGATCGCTCTTCAAACAGATTACTTCTTCTGCGTTTTGAACCCCGAACCAAAATGCTTGAGCAAAGGCGCGAGCTCGATAGTCGGAGCGAGTCTTGTACGGGATCGCCGCATCGCGACAGATCACGCCCACGCCAATCGTCGCGAGAATTGCACAATCCCATGCGAACGCACGCTGAATTGAATGACCTCGACGAGCCCACCATTCCAGGCAATGCACGACTCCCACGGCAATCAGGCAGCAAATCATCGGCGCGAGATACTGCGAGAACTTCACATGACCACCATAAGGATAACGCTGCAACGCCGCAGCAATGAAATGCAAGGTCTGTGGTCCGGCTAACAAACCTAACAATGCAAACTGTCGCAGTTGAATCATGCGACACAAACCAGCGAGGCAAAACAGCAACGTGACTGAACTAGCCCAATTCGGGCCGCCAAGCGGGTATGCCAAGAAATCGCTCGCATGAGTCCACAGCATCCAGAATGGCAACTTCAACGGTTCCCGAATTGGCGGGAAATGCAACCGCCAGAAGTCTCCCATGAACCCTCCTTCGGCACCGGTTTGAGTGCGGCCCGCAAACCAAAACCAAAATGCGAAACTCACAACCAGAGTCAGGTTCCAAGCAATCCACGCGAGCCATTCGTTTCGCGAACCACGTTTCCGCCACAGCGTCCAGCCGACAAGCAGACTCAAACCTCCGCCCGCGAAGACAGCCGGGTACGACACGCCAACGGCTAACGGCATCAGCAACGTTAGCCACCACAGCCAACGAGCGTCTCGTCGTTGCAACCAATCGGCAGTCAGGCTCAGCATCACCAGCGAGAAAAACATGTCTGATCCATACGGCTTCGCTTCGGCGGAATACCGAATCCCGGGATATGACACAGCAAAGATCGCAACGGCAAAGACCATACCTGGGCCGGACAGCAACCGCTCAGCCACACGGCGAAAGAGGAACATACTGGCGAGCGAACAAACAAACGCAAATAAACGTAGCGAATATTCGGAGTAACCAAGTAATTGCACCGCCGCATGCTCAATCCACAAAAACAACACAGGAGCCACCTGGTGGTAATCGAGCGGCTTCAGAAATTCCTCGTAACTGCGGTCGATGAAGTTGACGCAGAGAAAGCTCTCGTCATCCCATAAAGGAAAGCACAGGTAATAACGGATCGTTCGCGTCAACAACCCCAAGAGCACAAACAGGCTAAGCAACTTTTGCAGGCTCAATTTGTTGGGCATCGCAGAGGCGGCTGTTTGACCGATGTCGTTTCCGATGCAGGGATATGTTGCTTCGGAACGTTCGGTTGCTGCCGTTCCAGTGGCTGACAATACAGTCGCGTTCATGATCCATGCGGAAAACCAAGCTCTCATTTCTTTCATCAGCGAGTCCTTTCGAGAGCGGCTTGTACTTCAAACCCAAGAGATGCAACAACGTTTTCCGGTTCGCACGTGCGGCGATCTGGGATGGCCTTTGTGTCGCTGAGTTTTGTCCTTTAAGGCACATTGCCCGCCTACCGAGGCAAGTTCGTCACAGGCCAGCTTGATGATGGCAGGGAAAGTCGGCTATCGTGGTTGCGCGAGTGAGTGTGGATTGTTGTTTGAGGAAATGTGGATGATGGAACTTGTTGTCACAGGACCGGAGCCGATGCAGCGCTGGAGGCGTCCGATCCCTTTGGGGGAACCGATCCGTTTGGGTCGTGCACCTCGTAGCGGCTGGGCCGTGCCGTGGGACGCGCTCATTTCTCGCGAACATGCAGAACTGCATATCGATGGAAAAATACTGCACATCAAGCGACTGGATTCGGCACGCAATCCGATTTATCTCAACGATGTTGATACCGTGCAGTTTTCTGTGGAGTCTGGCGAAATATTTCGCATCGGGCGGACTTCCTTTCAATTTTTTGCCGCCAATGTTGAGGACGATGACAGCCCAACTCCCGCTGAAGAGCGATCGTATAATCACGAAGAGTTGAAGAGAGTTTCGTTTCAAGATGCCGACCTGCGTTTGGAAGTACTTTCCAAGCTCCCCAAGGCGATCTCGCAGACGACTCAAGACGAAGAGTTAGCGAATAGCGTCGTACGGCTACTATTGGAAGGCATCCCGAATGCCGAAGCAGCAGCGGTCGTTCACTTCGAGGAATTGAGCGAGACTGCTCGTCCAAAAATGATGCGTTGGGACGCTCGCGGAGAAGAAGTCGGACGATTTACTCCCAGTCGCCGCTTGATGCTGAAGGCTTTGCAACTTGGAGTCGGCTTGCTGCACATCTGGCGTGATAAGGACGAAAGCAACCCGGCGTTTACAGTCAGCGGTTCGCTCGACTGGGCCTTCTGTATGCCATTCAAGGACGAAGGCTGCAAAGGTTGGTGTGTCTACGTGTCAGGTCAGCAACAACAACGCATGGGAACCACGGTTCAAGAAGAGCACCTCAAAGGCGATCTTCGTTTCGCCGAATTATTAACGGAGTTCATCGGCAGTATTCGGTCGGTGCGAGTCCTCTCGAAGCAACAAGCGGGACTCAGTCGGTTCTTCTCACCAGCAGTCATGGAGGCCCTACGTGACGCCGACATGGCCAAACGGATTGAGCCGCAAGTGGCAGACATCACTGTTTTGTTCTGCGACATTCGCGGTTTCTCGAAGAAGTCCGAGCAATCGCAAGAAAACCTGCGCGAGTTGCTCGATCGAGTCAGCAACGCCTTGGGCGTGATGAGTTGCGGGATCAGTAAGTACGACGGAGTTACTGGTGATTTCCTCGGTGACGCCGCACTCGGCTTTTGGGGCTGGCCGACAGTCCAAGATGACGATCGCCTCTCTGCGTGCCGAGCAGCGTTGCACATACACCGAGAGTTTTTGAGTGCGATGCGGGATTCGACGCACATTCTTTTTGGCTTTCAAGTCGGCATCGGACTTTCATACGGACGGGCAATCGCCGGACAGATCGGCACAGTCGAACAAACGAAAGTGGGGATCTTTGGTCCCACAGTCAACGTTGGTTCTCGCTTGGAAGGAATGACGAAGCAGTTCGGAACGCCGATCTTGGTTGACGAGTTAGTCGCGGAATACGCGCGTCAGCACTTGCCTCCCAATGAGGGCCGTATTCGAAAGATCGGGCGTTTTCGTCCGGCAGGAATGAGCCACGAAATCACAATTAGTCAATTGCTTCTGCCTTCGAGTCACGAAGACACCTTGTCAGACGCAGACATTGTCCTATACGAACAAGCATGGGAAGCCTTCGCGGCGGGACGTTGGCAGGAAGCCCTCGATCAATTGGAGGAAGTTCCAGTCACTGATCGTGTGCGGGAGTATTTGCGAATTTACATCACGGCCAATAATGGGGAGCCGCCGCCAAACTGGAGTGGTACGATTTCCATGCAGTTGAAATAACGTCAACGTCGAAGAGTTCGATCACCCCTCATAATTCATGGGTGCAATGTGAAAGTTCAATGTGTCCCGTCATCCGTCGGTGCGTCTAACAATCATCCGATTCTGGCGACCTATTTGATCAACGATGTGGTCGCGATCGACGCAGGCTCACTGGGGCTGATGTCACCTTTGTCAGCACAGAGGCAGGTAAAACACGTCTTTCTGTCACACTCGCACTTGGACCATGTGGCGACGCTGCCCGTTTTCATCGACAACGTGTACATCCACGGTCCCGATTGCCCGGATATTTACGGGCATCCCAGCACGTTCGATTCGCTGCGACGTGACTTCTTCAACGACCGAATCTGGCCCGACATGATCCGGCTTTCGGGACAAGAGTCGCCGTTTCTCAGGATGCATGAGTTGACCGAAGAACAACCTGTCGAAGTTGCCGGACTGCGGATCACTCCAATTGCCCTCAAACACGTCGTTCCAACATACGGGTTTCTCATCGAAGAGTTGGCAACACGGACCGCAGTGCTGTTTGTCTCTGACAGCAGTCCCAGCGAGCGGATTTGGGAGATCGCCAATCAATGTAAGGATCTGAAAGCGGTCTTCTTGGAAGCAAGCTTTCCCAACTCATTCCGTTGGCTGGCCGACAAAGCGGCACACCTCACGCCAGCTCTTTTCGTGGAAGAAGTGAAAAAGTTAACGGCATATGTCCCGATCTACGCGATCCATATCAAGATTGCTTTTGCGGACCAGATCGTGTCGGAACTCAACGCTCTGAACCTGATGAACCTGCGATTTTCTGAGCCCGGCGAGGTACTCACTTTCAAGTAACACGCCCCGGATTATGTTCGGGATTTCACAGGTCTTTCCTCGTCTTGTCCCCAACATTGATCTTGGCCTAGATTCCCTAGTCCTCTGGCCCTTCAAGGATTTGGGCCGCTTTCACATCGAACGGAATCGAGTGCTTCATGCCGGCCGAATCGAACGACCGACACGCGATGCTATTCAGCGAATTTCTGCGATCGACCACGCGACTCATGGCAGCTCGCCCGTGGCTAACGTTGCTGGTTTTGTTGGGGCTGTGTGTCGCCAGCGGCGTTTACACATCGCGAAATTTGAAATTCAAAAATGACCGTGCGGACTTGATCGATCCACAGGCAGATTTTCAACAACGCTGGCTGAATTACACCAAAAGCTTTGGTGAAGCGTCCGAGATCGTCGTGGTTTGCGAGGCGAAATCGTCAGACGTCATTCAGCAAGTGCTCGAAGATTTGGGAAAGCGGTTGCGGGCCGATCCAGATCACTTCCGCAACGTCATCTACAAAGTCGAACACGAGCACCTGCGGCGGAAAGGTTTGCAATTCTTGTCTCCGGCCCAGTTGGAGATGTGTCTAACGCAGCTCAACGAAATGCGGCCGGTGATTCAGGGAGATTGGGACCAAGTCAATTTGGAAGTGGTCCTGTCGCAGTTACTCCGGCGGATGTACTTGCTGAAACTGGCCGCAGCAGCGGGAGGGCCAGAGAGTTCCCCTAGCTCCGGACCGTCATCCAAGCAACTCATGCAAATGATCGGTCAGCATGTCACCGCCTTAGCGGTCAGCATGTCGGCCGCGTTAAAAGACCCCGAAGACACACGCAATCCGTGGCCGCAGTTGGTGCAAGTGGATGGCAGCTTGGCAGACATGGCGGCCAAGCCAACCTACTTCATGAATGACCGAGGAACACAGGGCTTCCTGCAAGTCGTTCCAATCGAAGACAAAGTCAACGTGCATAGCGCGTCAGTCGCGATCAACCGATTGCGTGAAGTTGTCGCCGACTTAAAAGCGGACCATCCGCATGTAAAGATCGGACTGACTGGGATTCCAGTTCTCGAACATGATGAGATGGTACGATCGCAGTCGGACATGACGGTCTCGACGATCGTCTCTTGCGTAGGCGTTTTGTTGCTATTGCTGGCGGGCTTTCATGGATTTCGACATCCATTGTTGGCCATGATCATGCTTGCTGCCGGGTTACTCTGGTCATGCGCATTCGCAACAGCATTCGTCGGGCACCTCACCATCTTGTCGGCTTCGTTTGCTGCCATTCTGATGGGTTTGGGAATCGACTTTGCGATTGTTTATCTCTCGCGATACCTCGAACTTCGCCATGAAGGCCAAGGACTTGACGAGGCCATCAGCAACACGACGGCGTCGGTCGGTGCGAGCATTTTGACTGCAGCAATCACAACCTCACTCGCGTTTTACTGTGCGACATTCACGAAGTTCCTCGGAGTGGCGGAACTCGGCCTGATCGCTGGCGGCGGCGTGATACTTTGCGCGATTGCCTCGTTCCTGGTGCTGCCGCCGTTGCTGCAGATTGCTGACAAGAATGTTACTGCCGCAAAATTGCCGACACCGATCCAAGGGGATTGGTTGCGATCAGTCACAATGCGTTTTCCCTGGGTTGTCACCGTTGGTGGGCTGTCGGTGTTGGTAATTGTCGGTTCGCGAGCAATTCAATGGCAAGATGGCTGGCCTCAATTCGCAATCAAGTACGACTACAACTTACTCAACCTTCAAGCGGTAGGTGTCGAATCGGTTGAGGTTCAGCATCGGATGTTCGAGGAATCAAAAGGCTCGTTGCTGTTCGCCGTCTCGTTAGCCGATTCAGCAGAGAAAGCTCGTTCGCTGAAAGCCGAATTTGAAAAGCTGCCGACTGTGCGCAAGGTCGAGGAACTCGCTTCGCACTTGCCGGCAAATCCACCCGAGAAAACGAAGTTACTCATCCAAGCGGTTCATTCTGAAGTCTCTCAACTCACCCCGGTGAAGTACGAACCGCGAGTCGTCAATCCAGAAGCAATCGGCAAACTTGTCGAACGGTTATATGTAACTCTCTCGAATGGCGACGACGCGTGGGCCAAACAAGCCTCCGCTGCACTGGACGATTTCCTCGAACGCTTCAGTATCATGCCTGTAGAGCCACAGATTCATTTCTTAAATGAGTTTCAAGCTCGCATGAATTTCGCGTTGCATGCGCAGCTACAAGCCATGGCAGATGCTTCGGATCCGGAACCGATCACGCTGGCTGATTTTCCTAAAGAACTTGTCTCACGTTTTGTCAGCCCCGAAGGTCAGTGGCTCTTACAAGTTTTCCCTAAGGAACAAATTTGGGACATCGAACCGCTCAAGGAATTTGTCGAAGACGTTCGCTCGCTCGACCCAGAAGCGACTGGCATTGCGATGCAAAACTACGAAGCCTCGCTGCAAATCATGCACAGCTATCAAGACGCCGCCGCGTATGCGTTCATAGCCATCTGCATCACATTATTGATTGATCTGTTGGGACGCAGCCAAGCCGTTCGAGTTCTCATGCCCCCCGCACTAGTGATTGCGGTGATGTGGGGCTTGAGTCGCTGGAGCCATTGGGATGTCAGTTGGGAATTGCTCGGCGGACTGTATCTGGTGATGGCGGTTGTGATCGCACTCATGATCGACGCAGGAGCGGTCTTCTACTCGATGTTGGCGTTGCTCCCGCCCGTTGGCGGTGCGGCTATCATGTTTGGGTTGATGCGACAAATGCACGTCGATTTGAATCCCGCGAATCTCATCGTGTTGCCGCTGCTGTTGGGAATCGGCGTGGATGGTGGCGTGCATGTTGTGCATGATTTCCGACTGCAAACGAAACGTCGCTATCGCATATCCCCAAGCATCATCAATTCGCTCGTACTCACTTCAACAACAACAATGGTCGGCTTCGGCAGCATGTTGTTGGCCGCTCATCGCGGGCTTTACACGTTCGGCCTCGTGCTGACAATCGGCGTCGGAAGCTGCGTCTTCGTGTCGCTCGTTCCGCTCCCCGCAATTCTGACTCTGCTCGATCGACGCCGCCAAAAGCAGGCCGTTCATCATGTCCCTGAGCAAGCTCCGGAAATAGTTCCGCCAGAAGTTCTCAGCGCGATGCAATGCGTGGCGTAAGACGAGATTTACAAATAGTAGAACTGACCGGGATTATTCACGATGAAGTCAGTTGTGTTCACAAATCGCTTAACCGCAAGCCGCAGGCGTGCGCGATCACTCGTACAATGAGCAGCACCGCGATTTGCAAATCGCGCACGCCTTAAACGACTTCGATGCCAACGAGGCACTGTTGATGAATAGTCCAGGCTAGCAGCTCGCCTGGTTAGTGACGTTCAACTTGGACTAATGCGGGCTCGTCAAACGGCTCCATGTGAATAAGTACGAATTGCACTTGAGGGACTGCCGATCGGATCGCTCCTTTTACTTGGCCACCTAAGTTGTGAGCGTCATGCAGCGACATTTGGGGCGCGGCTTGAACGTGAACGACCGCTTGAAATCCCAAACCAGTTTTGCGAACCGCCAACTTTTCGATCGCCAGAACTTCGGGGACTTGCTCGGCCGATCGTCGTACGAGGGCGATGATCTCTTCGTCGGCAGTGCGGTCCATGAGATCGTGCAGCGCGGGGCGTAGCATCAAAATGCCGTTGTAGGCAATGACCGCAGCAGCCACGAGCGCGGCCCAATCGTCCGCTGACTCCCAACCCGGTCCGCCCCAAAGTGCGACAGCAATCCCAACAAACGCTGCTGCGGAAGTGATCGCATCACTCATGTGATGCCACGCGTCGGCTCGCACAGCCGTGCTGCCAATCTGCTCGCCGACGACAAGCACGCGACGAGATAAGACGAGTTTGATTAGGACGACGGTCACCAGTACCGCCAACGTCCAGGGAGCGGGAATCAAATGCGGAGTCAAAATCTCTCGAACGGATTGCACTGCAATCCCCACAGCAGCCCCCAAGATCATTAACGCCACGACTGCTGCCGCCAATGATTCGGCTTTTCCATAACCAAACGGGTATTCCTCATCAGGATCGCGGCCAGCGATGTGTAACCCGCCCCACACCACCAGCGATCCAAATATGTCTGTCGCCGATTCCACAGCGTCAGCAATCAAGACATACGAATTCCCAACGACTCCGGCGATGAACTTGACGATCGCCAAGCCAACATTCACCAACACGCCCCACTGCACGGCTCGAATGCCACCACTGGTCTGCATCTGCGATCCCAAATCGTTCTCCTCTGAAGTTCAGACTCTCGTCCGTGCGGCGCAGCTTGTCTCTATTGGGGACCTGAAGCACAAGGAAGACGCGAATTCATTTCGAAATGCATCGCCTCGTCGTCTCGTTTCATTCAATCATCCGCGGTCAGGCAACGGCACAAACGCACGTGGCATTGCTCCGATATAGTTTGATCGGGGCTGAATGAGGCGATTGGCGGATTGTTGTTCAATGAAGTGTGCCGACCAACCAATGACGCGAGCCGCGGCAAAGAGCGGCGTGAATAGTTCTGCATCAAAACCGAGCGAGTGATAAATGCGTGCCGTCGGCCAATCGACATTCGGACGCAATTGTTTGTGCTGCCACATCGCCGCTTCGATGACGTCGGCGATCTCTTCGAGTTGCTGTTGCTCGTCACTCGTCGCAAGTTCCCGGCTGACTTCCTTCAACAATTCAGCACGAGGATCGGGGCGATCACGATAGACTCGATGACCGAAACCGGCGATTCGACGCTTCTTGGAAATTACGTCCCGCACGGACTTCTCCGCATCAGACGGCGATTGCACTTGCTGGATTTCCTCCCACACATTTTCAATCGCCCCACCATGCAACGCGCCCTTCAACGCGCCGACCGCTGCGGTCACGGCAGAATGCAAATCGGAACCGGTCGAGGCGACGATGCGAGCGGTAAATGTTGACGCGTTGAATTCGTGATCGGCGTAACAAATCATCGTCCGTTCCAAAGCTCGCTCGTCACGAGCACTCGGCAGACGACCGTGAAGCAGCGACAAGAAGTTGCCCGCAAAACTCAATTCGGAATCCGGCTCAACCAACTCCAGCCCGCGAGTCAGTCGATGTCGCGCCGCAATCAACACCGGAATCTGACTAAGCAACCGAATCGCCTTGCCGAGATTCGCAGTGGCATCGTTCTCGTTAACTTGGAGATCGAAATGCCCCAACGCGCTGATTGAAGTTCTCAAAACATCAATCGGCGGAATGTGCAAAGGCAATTCGTGCAACAACTGAATGACGGCGTCTGGAACCTCGTCGGATTCCGCCAAGATCGCACGAAAGTCGGCGAGCGATTCCTCCGTCGGCAGCTCTCCATGCAACAACAAATACGCGACCTCGGTAAACGTCGCATCGCGGGCCAGTTCTTCAATCGCATAACCGCGATAATGCAACCCGTTATTGAGCGTGCTGATCGCCGTCTCTCCCGCGATTACGCCGTCCAAACCGGTGACCTTCTGCTTGTCCGTCATGTGCTTCATCGCGCACGCTTCGAGCGTGATTCTTAATAGTGCGGGGGTTGCTCAGCCAGAGGATCGCGTTCTTCAGTCCCGTCCACCTCCGTCGCAAAACGCTCACCCAAACGCTGCACTTCTTTTTTTAGTGTGTCGATCTCCGCCTGCTGCCGCCAAATGACTCCGCTCAGCGAATCAAAGTCACGCTGCAAGTGCATCAAAAGCGACTCAACGTTTTCAACGCGATCTTCAGGAGCAGGGCTGATTGGCATGATGCCTCAAACAAGAATGACAGAACTTGGTACGGACTTCGTCCGCCATCCAATTGGAAACTCTCCGCGAACTTCTCGCCTCAGTGGGAAATCAAATTATCCCACAGAGGCGCAGTGTTCGCCGAGAAGACGAGCTGTTTCTGAGGTCAAACATCATTGTGCTGGCTCCGTCTGCGCGACCTGCCCAGCTCTTCGAACAATTAACCGAACGGGGCGCGACGCCTGATTTCCTTCTTGCTGCGAAACACCGTAAATCAATCGGCTAGTCTCCGGCACCCAACTTGAAGCAGTGATAAAGATTTGTCGTTCGGTTTCCCCTTGCCTGATCATCACGCCGCTCAATCCGAGATTATCCACGATCACGCCGTGCGGCAGGTTGTCGACATCAAAGCGCTGCTCGTTTTTGAAGTCATTGAACCGGTCAATACGCAAAATTGCCGGAACTGTGGTCCCGGGAGCAATGACGAGTTCTGGAATTCCATCATTGCCGACCGTTGTTTGCGTCGCGGTTCCGGCTAGCTGAGGCTGATCCGGCGACAAGGTCACGATGAACTTGGGCCGATCCGCTACTTTGATTTCGCCGAGGTTTCCCGCCTCTTTCACCACGGGGACTTCATGCACGAGTCCGGTCGCCGTCACTTTGACTTGCGACCACACTTCCTTTGCCGGAGCTTTCTCTTTCGCATCAAGCGAGTTGCTCAACACGGCCTTTGCTTGCAGATGTCCCGCTTGAATGACGACCGGTGACGAAATCGAAAAGCCTTCAGGCAGTCCCGCCACGTCAATGCGCACTTCACCATCGAAACCATCCGTGCGATCAATCTGAAACGTCACTCGCGTTCCGCTGCCGAGCCCAACCGTCGCATCACGACCGCCGGTGATCGATGGAGTAAAGTCCGGACGCGGCTCACGAATCGTCAGCGAATAGAGATGCTTGTCGCTCCCCGTGCCGAGCACATCGGTCACTCGCACCAGATACTCGCCGTCGCTCGGTGCCTTAAACGTCAAGCGGCTATCGCTGCCAAGTTTTCGATCACCGTCATCGTCGTTCTCAAATACCAGCGGAAAGACCGGCAGACCGTTGTCGATGAGCTTTGCGCCGACCGAATACGGCTCGACGATGTAGCAGACTTCATCCAACGCATGAATTGTCGCGCTCGTATCGAAGTAACAGATTCGCTTGCCGTTGTTATACATCTGCATGCCGGAGTCCGGCCCCTGCGGCATCCGGAACGTCTTGAGCACTTCACCGCCGATGTAGAGAAACTGGTTGAGGCCCATTTCCTCCCAGTTTTTCAGCCGGATGTCTGGACCGCTTGAATCGATCGGGCGGAACTCATTAAACGTCTCTCGCACCGCTTGCAAAACCAATCGTGGTACAGGACGGCCATCAGAATGGAGAACTTCAATGCGCGTATCAATCGGTGACTTCATTCGCGACCCGTTGGTTTCGATCATCCAATCTTGGCCGGCCTTCGCCGAGAAGCGAAACAAGTCCACGTCACCCGACTGACCAATCACACCGTTGACCGTTACGGGGACTGCAACCTTCTGGCCAGTTGCCGGATCATTGTTCGGTTCCGCTTCAGCAACTTCGATCAGCTTCGGCGAATCGGCATGAGGCTTCGGCACCGGATCGCCGGTCAAAGGCGTTGACGTGACAAGGCCCTCCCCTGCCCCGGCAATCACATAGCTTGCTAGCGAACCATCCAAGCGACCGACCAACAACTGACCGCTGTCCGGTGAGATTGCCAGAGCTTGCGGCCAGTCAGGCTGAGTCTCCAGCACCTTGAGTTGTGTGTACGAATTCGTCTCCCACAACTTGATGCGTCGATCCTCCGCCGACGAAACCAACGTCTTCCCATCCGGCGAGAAAGCGAGCTTCAGAATCCCTCCCTCGTGAGCATACCGAGCGTACGCAATCGGATTCGTCCCTTCCTTGCCACCGGCCGTGATGTCCCAAACTCGAATCCGCTTATCACTTCCTGCCGCGACGACTCGCTTGCCATCCAGACTAAAAGCTACTGCATACTGTTCCTTCTCCGGTTGATTGAGCGTATCGAGCCGCTCGCCGGTTGCGACATTCCACAGCTTCACCGTTCGATCACCGCTAGCTGTTGCCAGCATTTGGCCGTTCGGATGAAACGCGACATTATACACTGCGTCATTATGGCCATGCAGCGTGCGAACTTCATTCCCCGTTGCGACGTCCCATAGTTTGACCTTTTGGTCATAGCTCCCGGTCGCGAGCAACTTTCCATCAGGACTCAACTCCGCCGCATAGATCGCATCCCGGTGCCCTTGAATCACACGGATCAACGAACCATCGGCCACGTTGAAGAGCCGCACTTCGCCAAAGAGTCCCGGCTCCCCCGCCGCCGCGAAGACGATCGTGCCATCAAGTGAGAGACCAACATCGTTCACAACACCCCGCAAATCTTTGAGCACGCTGCCGGGCTTCAACGTGAGGGGCGATTCCTTCTGTTGAGTGACCGTCAGCATTTCAATCTGCCCATGCCGAGCGACCGCGACTCGCGAACCTTCTCGCGACCAAGCCACCGCTTGAATCGGCTGCCGCACGTTTCCGTTCGTGGCAATCTTGGGAGTCACAAGCAACGTCGGATCGGGAATTTGACCGCTCGGCCCTTTCGCCCCCGCATCAACCCACGCTTTGAGAATCGCAATCTCTTCTGGCTTCGGCCCCGCGTTCCCGTTTGGCGGCATCACCGGCTTAACCTTCTTCTCCACCGTCAGCACCAGCCGACTCAAGTCGCTCTTCCCCGGAACAATCACCGCGCCGCGTTTGCTCCCTTTGAAAGTCGAGTCAAACGACTCCAGAACCAGCCCCCCTTCCTTCTCATCCGCGTTATGGCAGCCGTTGCAGTACTTCTTAAAGATCGGAGCCACCTGCAAATTAAAATCCGGCCCAGCCGACTTGGTCTCGTCCGCCAGAACTACACTGCTCCACAGCAGCCCGCACCACAACAGTCCGCAGAGACCCAGCATCCGAACCATGATTTTGAGTGGCATCGCTTTGTCGCTTTCCATCATCCAAACGCGCACGATCAACGTGCAAAGATTCAATACTCAGCGCATCGAACAAGAGTCAGAAGTTCGCGGCCAGAATGATATCGCCCGCCCATCGTTTCTCGCGAGCATCGCACGAATCATTGAAGCGAAGAACGGCGTACTGCGTTGGTTCGCGGACTCGCCTGCATCATTGAGTCATGAACCGGTTCTTAGAGCATCTCAATGGCCGCTTTGGTCATTTCATCCGGACCAAACATTGGGCCGAGCAACGGGAAAGCCGACTGCTTCAAGGGAAACGTTGCCGTGGCTTATCCCGGAGGAATTGCAGCGATTAGCCGGAACTGGCACTCAAGTAAGGGGTCAGGCACCGCAGAATTCAGAATTGGCGGAAGTGTGCGTCGGAGGTGAGTGACGTGTTGTTCCCGCCAATTCTGAATTCTGCGGTGCCTGACCCCAATCTCATTCAATCTCATTCCGGGGTAGGGTACCGTTGAAAAACAGAGGTAGGGTGGGACCAGCTCGCTTCGAGCGCCGGCCCACCAGCAGAAGTGATGGAGTTTGATGGTGGGCCGGCGCGGCGATGCGCCGCTGGTCCCACCCTACCTCCTGCGGTGCCTGACCCCAATCTCTTTCAATTATGGTCCTGGCCGGTGAGGTGGTGTTCGACTTGGTCTGCGTGCGAGGCGATTTCGAGAACGCTGCGGCGAATTTCTTCGGGAGCAACGGTCGATCGGGGATACGCATTGATCATGACAAACATTTTGTGCCCGTCGATCTCGCGAATCGCCAAACTGCCGTGCAGAACGACTGCGTTCTGCAAGAGTGCTTGTTCGTAAAAACTGGGCGTGGCACGACAGCAGATCGCATAGAGCAACAAAATCCGTTCATTCGCCGCGTGCTGGGTTGCTTCGAGGAAAACTTGGTGCTGTCGATTCCCTGGTAATCGCCGCGTGACGCAATACTTCTCTCCGTGGCAAACCCAAGTGACGGACGGATCGTTGCTAAAGGCTTCAATCAATAACGATTCGAGATCACGTTCCGACCCCAGTACGGCGTGTAGCAGTACTGAGGCGGCGACCGCATCGACAGGTCGATCGTTGGGATTCGGCGCAGTCAGTAGAGTCACGCATTCCGCCAGTTCCAACGATAACTCCGGCCTCAGATCGCGGATGTCTGGGACAGACTCCTTCCGCCCGCTTCGAGCGAGTTGTGCGAGCGAGGCTTCGTGCCAAGGTAGCTTGCCAATCAACATCTGAAATAGACACAGCCCCAAGGCGTAGACGTCGCTGGCTGGCGATGCGTCCTTTCCCTGAAACAATTCAGGAGCCATGTAGTTCGGTGTTCCACAAATCACGTTATCAAGGGAACTACCACCCGTTGGAAGCAATCTCTTGGCCAATCCAAAGTCGCCAATCTTCGCGATCCCAGTGCTGGTCACCATCACGTTGTCTGGCTTGACATCACGATGCACGATCCCGGCGCGATGTGCGGCAGCCAGACCGTCCGCCACCATCGTTGTGAGCCGCAATGCTCGATCAGCCGGTAGGGGACCTTCTTCACGAATCAATTGCTGCAGCGACCGGCCTGGAATGTATTCCATCTCTAAGAAATGAGTCCCCGCCATCTGACCAACTGCGTGCAGGGTGACAATGTTGGGATGAATCAAAGAAGCGGCCGCTTGCCCCTCGTGCAGAAAGCGAGCGACATATTCGGCATCGCAAGTCCCACGTCGCGGGGACAAGACCTTTAAGGCGCAATGGCGTTGCAAATCATCATGCAACGCCAGATACACACGCCCCATCGCGCCCGCGCCGACTAACGAGACGCATTGATAAATGTGAAGCTTGCGGCCAACCAAGGCATCTTCGCCAAGCTGAGCGTTCTCCAGAATGTCCGCAATCTGCTCTACCGACAGTTCAGGAAAACGAGTCAAGTAATCACTAATCACCGGCCGTCCGTGTCGCGAACGACGGATATCAACTTCTATTCCCATCAATTCGATAAGCAACGTCTTACGATCATCTGCGTTCAGACCCACAAGGAATGATTCGATGCTGCGTGGTAAACCGACAGCAAACGCATGCTCAAACTCATCACATCGAGCATCCGCACGACGTGCGATAGTCAATGAATTTGCTTCTTCTTCGGTCATTCGCATCACTCCGAATTCGTGATTAAATCAACACCGCAGGGAACTTACCGACAATCTCTCTGAAATGCCCAAATCATTGCGAAACCCGACAGTTGCATGAACGATTTGCAAACGAGAATGCTGTGGATCTCGCGTCTGAATTCCTCAGACACAATAATCGAATCGCCTTCGTTTACCGTCGGATAAGAACGTTGCCAGGAACCCGAAATGCTCTCAAGTGATACCAATGTCACAGAAGTCACAGAATGGCTAAGACGGCTCGAAGTTGGTCACGATCTCGCAGCGCAGAGACTTTGGGACCATTTCTTTGAACGCTTGGTACGACTGGCTCAAGACCGAATGCGCGGTCACGATCGCAGAACCGCTGATGCCGAAGATGTTGCACTCAGTGCTTTTGCCAGCTTTTGTCGTGGAGTAGCGAATCAACGGTTTCCAAATCTGAGTGACCGGCAAGGTCTGTGGCGGCTATTAGTCAGCATCACCATCCACAAACTGCTGCATTTGCAACGGGACCAGAATCGACAAAAACGTGGTGGCAATTTTCGGGCGGTCGAATCTCCAACGAATTCCGCTGATGAGCGTGCTGCGGTCGATCAACTCATCAGCCGTGAACCAACTCCCGAATTCGCTGCCCAAGTTTCTGAACAATACGATCTCTGGATGAAAGCCTTGAACAACGAAGAACTCACACAGATCGCTCAATGGAAACTCGAAGGCTTTACCAATGATGAGGTCGCCGCCAAGTGCGGACGAACAACGCGTACGATCGAGCGGAAGCTGAACTTGATCCGCAAAATCCTGATTCATGAGCTGTCCGAATCGTAGATCGGTTAAGCTCACTCGCATCGAATTTGAGCAAGAAATCGCTGGTTTGAATTCAAAACGTGTGTTATTGCTGGTTACCAGGAGGTCGTGCGTTATGGCCGGTCTCCGAGCGAGCCAGAAGGTCTGACCGCAGGTCTCCCGGTCTTTCAAGAGACCACAAAAACCTGACCGAAGCCATCCATGTCGATCGTGAGACCTTCGGTCATGTAAAAAGCGGTTCGGTCAGGAGACCGGCCACAACGCACTTAATCGCGAATCAGGTGCGGGACGAAGCGGCTGGTGTTGTGTGTGATGGGGTTTTCGTCTTCGCGCATTCCTAAGCCGCAGGCGGTGTCGCCGATGATCCAGCTTCCCAGGACGGCGTGACCACGTCCCATGTTGGCCAACGGATGAAAGGCTTGATAGATGACCGTTTCGTCGGAGTACGGACCTTCGGTTTCAAGCTCCACTTCACCTCGTCGCACGAGCTGAATATTGCTCCCTTCGCGCGACAGAATCGGCTTGCGAACGTAGTCACCGTTGAGCGGTTCCCAATCTGCGGCGAGCAAGTTTTCGTGACCAGGAAACATCTCCCACAACAGCACCAACAACGCTTTGTTCGACAGCAACATTTTCCAAGGTGGCTCAAGCCAGCGTGTCTCGGCGGCGATCAAGTGCTTACCGAACTCTTCGCCGATCATCCACTCCCACGGATAAAGTTTGAACATGTTGTCGATCGGCTCGTCGTCGGCTCCCACAAACGTCCGACGTCGCAAGTCAAAGCCGATCGCGGAGACGTCCAGATAGTCCGTGGCGATTCCACCTTGGGACGCCGTGTCTCGCAGGTAAGTCACGTTGCCGAAGTCTTCTTCGTGATCGGCTGTGGCCGAGAAGCTCAGTCGCTTCAGACCGTGCTTCCGCAGATATTTCCAAGCGTCGATCAGTTGCTCATGCAGGCTGTTGAATTGGTCGAGTTCCGGATGCACCGCTTGCAGCCAGTGCCACTGCACGACCGCCGCTTCAAACAACGCCGTCGGAGTGTCGGCGTTGTATTCGAGCAACTTCGGCGGCGTGCGACCGTCATAAGCGAGATCAAAACGGCCAAAGAGAGTCGGCTCGTCGTTGTCCCAACTCGCCCGAATCCAATCGTGAAAGGCCGGAGGAATCCCAAACTCGTCGAAGCGATCTTCGTCGAGCACAGCCTGCACCGCTTTCAGCGACATCTCGTGCAATGTATTCGTCGCCGCTTCAATCTCTTCGATTTCCGCGAGTGAGAACTCGTACCAACCCGCTTCGTCCCAATACAGATCGCCGTCAATCGTGTGATAGGTGAAGCCGATCTCTTCGACATCACGAACCCAATCGATTCGTGGCGGAGCAGTCACGCGACGCATTACGAGCCTCCCGAAAAGTGTGCTCCAGATGATCCGAAGCCACCATGCGAAACAGAACTCGAACCAGACGTATGGCTCGTGCTTGTCGTTCCGTGCGACGTCGCTCCGTGTGAGGTCACGGGAGAAGACGAGCGATAGCTCGATCCGCCAAAGATCGGTCCAAACCAAGAGCCATGTGACGACCGATAGTGCGAGCCTGAGCCGTAATTTGTCCGCGATCCCGTTGCCGTTGCCGGATCGCACTTCGGTTTTGCTGGCTCACCCGGTTTCGCAGGTTGCTGGCAATCTGCCGCCACTTGTTGGTTCATCGGCGGCGGCGGTGCCGGACGGCTACAACCAAACGCCGCCATCGCCGGGACCAGCAATGTCAGCGCCACGTTCGTACTTCGCTTCATGACAACCCCCTTCCAACAGAATCCGTACCGCAACCGTGAGAATGCGGCCTGTTCTCAACCTTGTCAGCCGCTCCCTTACTGTCGCGGTACGGCCTTGAATATGCGGAACTACAACATCGAGACGATCACAATTGCGCTCACTCCCAGCAGCAACGCCGCCACAACCACACCGACCGCGACGTTCCGTTCTTCGAGTTGCTTCTCAATATCCAGTCGCCGAGTCACCAATTCAAACGCCTTGAAGCCGATCAGCATCAACACAATTCCCAACAGCCCAAACGTGGCCGTCGCCATCAACGCATCCAACAACGCATGAAGCTCCACGGGAACCGACGCCAAGATCAAAGTGGATGACATGCAGAAAACCTCCGGTCAAAAATAGTGATAGTCCAATCGCACGAGACCTACGCGAACAACGCATTTGATTCATAGATGCCCGAAAATGACAACACCCCGACAAAGAATTTCTCCTGGCCCACCTAGAGTCGCCTCTGTCTTCCGAGCCACAGACTGCTGCGTTCTTGGCTCAGTTGAATGAAAAAAGTGACCTCCGATTACTGATAGCTGCCCCATCAACAATTTGACGCAGTAATCAGAGGAATGAGAGTCAGAGGAATGAAGACGGATGAGGGCTATTACTTTTGATCCGCCGCCGAAGCCCTCAATAGTTCCTCGACTTCGTTCTTAAGCAATCGAGCTTCCTCGAACCATACACCAGTGTCACCTTCCGGGGGTTTGAGGAGTTCCAGGGCTTTGTCGTAAGCGACTTGAGCCATCGTGCGGTCACCGAGTTTCAATTGGCAGATGGCTTGAAAGAACATGTTGTGCGTTCGCCACGAGAAGTCGGGAGGAGCGTTTTTGTCGACTTCATTCAGATTGCGAAGAGCTTCGGTGAACTGGCCGACTCGGCATTGAGCGGCTCCAAGAGTATTACGGTAATAGGCGTTGGTTGGTTGTCGCAGACTCGCACGCTGGGCGAATTGCAGAGCCTCATCTGTCGGCGGATCTTTCGTGGGACGAACGACCATCAGCCAAGCCAAACGATTGAGTATTGTCCCGTTGTTGGGATCGAGGTCGATTGCTTCGCGGTAGCAAGCGATTGCTGGCGCGTACCGTTTTTGGTCGCGATACTGGTCTCCTTCCAACTGTTTTTCGCGAACAAGAGTCCGTTTCTCGGCGGCCACATTCGTCGGCGCGGTTCTCTCAACGGGATCGAGTTTGACCAACGCGTCGCTGCGCGGAGTTGCGTCTCTAATGTTCGTCGCGATGTGGACCAGGCCTCCACTTTGCGAAAGACCAGTGAGAACCAATCGCGTTCCATCCGGGCTGAATGTGCCCAGCGAGTTTCCTTTGAATGTGAGGAGTTCTTGTCCGGTGATCGAATCCCACAGCTTCACGGTCTTATCAGCACTCGACGCCAATCGTTTTCCATCAGGACTGAAGGCAACATGCGTGACAGCGCTCGTGTGCCCTTTCAGCGTCAGCGTTTCTTGGCCACTCGTAATGTCCCAAACTTTCACCGTACGATCATAGCTCGCCGACGCCAGCCGTTTTCCATCGGGACTCAGCGCGATGGCCCGAACAATGCCCGTGTGGCCTTTCAATGTCAGTTTCCTCTGACCGCTCGCGACGTCCCAAAGCCTCACTGTCTTATCGGCACTGGCGGATGCCAACCAATTTCCGTCTGCGCTAAACACCACGTCATAAACTGCGCCAGTGTGTCCTTTCAGAGTCAGACTCACTTGGCCATTCCTGGCGTTCCACAGTTTGATCGTCGAATCGCCGGCAGATGCCAACAGCTTCCCGTGCGGGTGAAAGGCCACTCCGTTGATCGTGTTGATGTGGCCTTGCAACACCTGAGTCTCCACTCCGGTCGCCACGTCAAACAGTCTGACCGACTTGTCTGAACAGGCCGCCGCCAAGTGCTGACCGTCCGCTGTTAACGCCACTCCATGAATCATGACGCCAACGCCATTTTGTCTGTCACGGGGTAAGACCTGCATGGTCCGTTTCACAACTCCCGTCACGGGGTCGCAGATTTTTATGGTCGCGTTCCCCGCAACGGCCAGTTGTTGTCCGTCGCCACGAAATACGAAAATCCAGCCCGCGACGCCGTTGAGTGTGCGCGATTCTTGAGTGGTCGTTGCGTCCCACAGCTTGATCGTTCCATCGCTGCTGGCGGAGGCAATCCACGTTCCATCCGGGCTAAAGGCCACGCTAAGGACCAATTCCGAGTGTCCCTTCAGCGTGAGCAATTCTTGGCCGGTGTCTCCCTTCCAGACTTTGATCGTCTGGTCTGAACTTGCGGAGACCAGCCGCTGGCCATCCGGGCTAAACGCCACGCTCCGGACAGAATCCGAATGCCCTCGCAAATTGAGTTGCTCCTGGCCCGTGGTTGAATGCCAGACCTTGATTGTCTCCGAATTCGCGAATGCCAGGCGCTGTCCGTCCGGGCTAAACGTTACGCAAGACGCTCCACCGACCTGGCCACGTAACGTCAACAACTCTTTTCCGGTTTCGGCGTCCCACACTTTCACATTCGCTGTCTTCTCGGAACTGGTGGAGGCGATCCGCTGGCCATCCGGGCTGAACACCGCGTGCGAGACGATCGCGTTGGTTCCTTGCTGCGAACGCAACTCTTGGCCGGTCGTCGCATCCCAGACCTTGATCTCCCACGGCAGATTGGAACTGATGATTTCTGAAGCGGTCGAAACCAGCCGCTGTCCGTCCGGGCTGAACGCCACGCTTTGAACTTGATAGGTATGACCTTTGAGCGTGAGTTGCTCCGCACCCGTCGTTGAGTCCCACAACTTGACTGTTCCATCCACGCTTGCGGAGGCCAGTCGCTTTCCATCGGGGCTGTAGGTCACGCAGTTGATCAACGTTTCGTCAGACTCTTTCTGAGAGGCTTCCATCAGAGCTTGAAGCTTCTTGTCGGGAATCTGAAAAATCGGATTGAGATTCCCTTTGTGCCCCTTGAGCGACAACAACTCCTGCCCCGTTGCCACGTCCCAAACTTTGACGGCAGCGACTCCCAGACTTCCTGAGACCAACCGCTTTCCGTCCGGACTAAATGCCACGCTTTTAACACTTGGCGGAGCCTTGAGCGTAAACCGATCACTGTGGCAGCAACGGTCCCAGTAATACCACTCAAAGCTGCGAAGGTCGTCAGTGTCAGCATTTTTGTCGGCGGGCTGATCGGCAACCGGTCGGTACAGATTCAGCAGACGGACCGCTTCACCGACTCGATTCGCCTCCCACGATGCTTGCACGAGATTCATGTGAGCCGCATACAGATGCCGCTTCGCCAATTTCGTCTGCTGTTTCGCGGCTTCGGCATTGAGATCGGCCTTTTGGCGGGCAGCCTTTTCGTCTTCTGCCAGCTTGAGGTTGTCGGCTCCGAGCTTCTTGGCGATCACGGTTTGCTGGTCAGCTTTTCTGCGTTGGAGCTCTTCGTCGCGGCGGGCGTCGGACTCTGCGATCGCTCGTTTGTTTTCCTGCCAGGCGAAGTAGCTCGAAACCGCGATGCCCAGCAACAGCGACATCGCCACGGCGGCCGAGAGTCCTGCGACGACCGGATTTCGTCGGCACCAGCGCCAGACACGCTCGCGGCGTGACACCGGCCGAGCGTCAATCGGACGGCCTTCGAGATAGCGTTGCAGTTCGTCAGCGACCGCTTGTGCCGTCGGGTAGCGGCGCGGGATCGACTTCTCCAAACACTTCAGACAAATCGTTTCGAGGTCTTGAGGGATTGCGGCGTTGAGGTCGCGCAGCGAGACCGGATCGCGTTCGAGCACCTGCCGCACCGTATCGAGAACGCTCGCCGCTTGAAACGGCGGACGTCCCGTAAGGCAGGCGTAAAGCACCGCTCCCAACGAATAAATGTCGGCCGCGGGACCAATCAGGTGAGTCAGCCCCGACGCTTGTTCGGGCGGCATGTAACTCGGAGTCCCTAGAATTTGGCCGGTCTCGGTCAAGCTGTGATCGGCATGAGAAACCTTGGCGAGTCCGAAGTCGGTGATGCGCGGCGTGTAGCCACATTCGCCAGAGTGTGGGCGAACGTCGGGCTGCCCCACGTTCTGGCGAACGTGGCTACCGTCCGAACGCGGTGCCAACAGGATGTTCGACGGCTTGAGATCACGATGCACGACGCCGCGTTCATGCGCGTACTGCACGGCCAGCGCGACATCGCGGATCAGCGCCGCCGCTTCACGCGGTTCGAGCGGACGCTCCAGCAATCGCGCCGACAGGCTCGGCCCTGACACATAGCCCATCGTGAAGTAGTGCTGGTCGCCATCGGTGCCGATCTCGAAAATCGGCACGATGCCGGAATGTTCTAACTGCGCGGCGGCTTCGGCTTCGCGACGGAAGCGAGCGACCTCTTCTGCGCTCGCGAGTTGCCCCGACAGAATCATCTTCAGCGCGACCGGACGATTGAGGCTCCGCTGCCGAGCCTCATAGACCACGCCCATCCCACCGCGAGCGATCTCGCGCAGCAACTCGTAGTCGCCAAAGTACCGCACCCGCTTCAATGTGCCGGGCGCGGACTCGTTCGCGGCGTTGACGGCATCCGTTGGCGAAAGAATTGTCGGTTGATCCGCGTTCGGAACCGCCGAGCCAACCGAGGCACTCACTCCGGCACGACCGCGTGACACTTCAACGATGGCCGCGAGTTGCTCGGCCGACAGTTCCGGAAATCGCTTCGCATAGTCGCCGACCTTCGGCTGCTCGCCGCGCGCGACACGAAAGTCCAATTCCAGCCCCAGCAACTCCAACAGCAACGTCGGACGCTCCGATGCCGACATGTCCGTCAGGAACGATTCGATCTGGGGCGACTTGCTGGTCGTCAAAGCCAACTCGAACTCGTCGCACCGAGCATCGACGCGGCGCGCAGCAGCCAGTGATTCGGAGGCTTCATCACTCATCGACACACCCCATCAACGCAGTCCAGATTCAAATCGTTGTTGGCCGGCTTTGTGTTCTGTTTCGTGCTATTTGTCCGTCAATTCAAACTCCACCTTTTCCGTTTGGAGCGAGCCTTCTCCAAACTTCTTGTACTCGATGTAGAAGGTGTACTTTCCTGCGGGGAATCCTTTTGTGGAAAGACGCTGTTGAAGCGGCAAACTCTCGCGAGCGGCGATCGTGGCTTTGGTCAGAATCATGGTGCCGCCAGCGGCATACTTTGAGCCTTGCCGTCCGGTCTGCGGTGGGATCCCCGGAATCGTCTGATCGTCGCCCTGACGTTCAACCCAGTGTTGTCGTGTGCCGACATGATTGAATGGTCGCGGGAGTGACTCATCGACAGGGACTTCGAGCGCAGCGTCGGACGAATTTGTCAACTCATAGGCCACCGTCACCAGATCTCCGGGAGAATAGGGGCCGCCGACAATCTGCGGCTTCGTGATCTTCAGTGATTTGTAGATGACCGCCATACGAGGATCCTCCGGAATCGGTTCATGTTCGACCGTGATTCCATTCACGACCAAACTGGGAGCACCCGCATAAGGACCGCTCTTGTTGACGGTCTTCCGTGACGTGTCTCGGATCGTGATCCCCGAAAGAGCTGCGCCCACCTCACTCCGCTTCAGGTCGATGACCAGCATGTCCAGAAATGCCGTGGACTTTTTCCCTCGGAACTGGTCCTCGGCAAGGACGTTGACGAGCTTCGCGTGCTCGTCGCTTCCGGGCGGGATGATGGTCTCGTTCTCCGACCAAGTTTCTCGAAGCGTCACCCAAGCCTTGATCGGAACGTTCATTTCCGTTCCGTCGGAAAATTCGAGCACGATCGCGCCCACTTCCTTTCCCTGATGCTCGCGCGGCACATAGCCGCCAGATAAGAGTACATACACAGCCAACGGGCGTGGGACGTTGACGTGGATGCCTGCACTTAAAGGGTCATTGCCATTGAACGCTTCGGTCTGAAAGCCTTTGTGCGGAGTGGGGAACTCAAACGGGATTTCGCCCAGCGTCACACGCCCCGATGGCGGTCTCACCAAATGGTCGATTTTCGCCCTATTGGCAATGGGGGCCAAGCTAATCGGTTTGAACAATTTGGGTTCCGCGCTACGGCTTGGCTGGGCAGCAGCGTGAACAATGCTCAACACCAAGATCATCGCGAGGGTTCGGCTTTTCATTGCGTGGCGTGCTCCTTGAAGACGGTTTGAGTTACTTACTATCCGAGCATGAAATGCCCAGACAGGCTCGAATCCCGACACGCGCGAGAAAGATTTGTTGAACTGCACGGCTGCGGGCGTCGCATCGAAATTCGCGAGACACCATAATCGAATCGCTGTCGTTTGGCCTGCGTACAAAACACTTTTGAGGAAACCGTGATGCTTTCTGGCGATGCCTCGGTCACGGAAGTCACTGAGTGGTTGAGAAAGTTGGAGGCCGGGCATGATCTCGCCGCCCAGCGGCTCTGGGACGTGTTCTTTGAACGCTTGGTCCGTCTCGCCCAAGAGCGAATGCGAACGAATGATCGCCGAGTCGCCGACGCCGAAGATGTCGCGTTGAGTGCCTTCGCCAGTTTCTGTCGCGGTGTCGAAAATCAACGCTTTCCGGAACTAACTGACCGGCAAGGACTGTGGCGACTCTTGGTCAGCATCACGATTCACAAGTTGCTGCATCTGCAACGGGACCAGAACCGGCTCAAGCGTGGCGGTGGCTTCCGCGCTGTCGAAGCCATCGAGGGAGACGATCACGCCGCTGTCGATCAACTCATCAGCCGCGAACCGACTCCCGAATTCGCGGCCCAGGTGGCCGAGCAGTACGACCGCTGGATGCGCGCGTTGAACAGCGAGGAACTCACGCGACTGACCGAATGGAAGCTCGAAGGCTTCACCAACGACGAGATCGCCGCGAAAAGCGGACGCACGACACGCACCATCGAACGCAAACTGAACTTGATCCGCAAGATTCTGGTCCACGAGCTGGCGAAACCGCTGTGATTACTGGGTAGGCACGCTCGCCAAGAGCGTGCGTAGATTCGTGGTGAACCCACGCTCTTGGCGAGCGTGGCAACGCGGATTCACTTCGCAACAGTCGATTCGGGCCAACGCACGAGTTGCCGTTCTCGTTCCTTTTGAAATTCTTCAATCGGGTCGATGTTGGGATCGATCTCTTCTTCCATGACCTTGAAAAAGCTGGAGCCCAGCACGCCGAGAATGCCAGCGAAGAGCGCTAGGCCGGAGACGAAGGTGAACATCACCACGATTCGTCCCAGCGGCGTGACGGGGCTGAGATCGCCATAGCCGACGGTGGCGACCGTGACCATCGTGAAGTAGGCCGCATCAAACAGGTTCGTAAACTTGTCGGGCTGGGCAGGGTGCTCGGTCTCGAAGACGGCCACGGAGCAGAACAGGCCGATCACCGTCATCGAGAAGCACAGCGGTTGAAGCGCTGGTCCAGCTCGATAGAAGCCGAGCGCGACGAGTTGCAGCGAGCGGGAGTATCGAAAGAACTTGAGCAGCCGAAAAACTCGGAACGTGCGAACGAGATGCAGCCATTCGACCGGCAGGAAGAAGCCGATCCAGAAGGGAGCGATGGAAATCAAATCAATGATCCCCAGCGCCGAGTGCGGGTAGTGCCAGCCGTGTTGATCCTGAGCGTCATCGACCCAACGCAACACATACTCGATGGTGAAGCAGACGGCGATGAGACATTGCACCCACCAGAAGATCGGGTGCGCATGCTCGGTCGCGCTGGCTCCCGTGCAGATCTCGACGAGGTACATGACCGTCCCGGCCAACACCAGAAACTTGAGCCACGGGTCGGCCGTTTTGAGGATGCTCGCGACTTTGGGCATGGATTCACTTTCTTTCGCGCCGTCCCAGTGACAGACGCAAACTAACCCGAAGCGTCAGCGAGGGCGGGCGCTCCAATCGGTGAGGAATTGAACACAGAGGCTCTGTGAATCGCTCGCCCTCGCTGACGCTTCGGGTTTGTTGGAACCCTTGGCTTCAACCCCGGATCAGGTGCGGGACGAATCGACTCGAATTGTGTGTGATCGGATTCTCGTCCTCGCGGATGCCCATGCCGCAGGCGGTATCGCCGATGATCCAGCTTCCCAGAACGGCGTGGCCACGGCCCAAGTCCGGTAGCGGATGAAATGCTTGATAGACCACCGCCACTTCGGAGTACGGGCCGTCGGTTTCGGACAACACCGCGCCGCGTCGGACGAGCTGAATGTTGCTTCCCTCGCGAGACAGGATTGGCTTGCGGACGAAGTCTCCCGTCAGCGGCTCCCAAGAGGCGGGTAGCAAGTATTCGCTGTTGGGAAACAGCTCGCACAAGAGAACCAGCAGAGCCTTGTTGGACAGCAGCATCTTCCAAGGCGGCTCTATCCATTGCGTCTTCGCCGTGAGCAAGTGCGACGAGAACTCTTCAGCGATCATCCACTCCCACGGATAGAGCTTGAACAGACAGTCGATCGAGACGCCGTCGGTCCCCACGAACGTCTGGTGTGTTGAGTCGAAACCGACGGCGGACACATCGAGGTAATCGGTGACGATCCCGGCTTGTGCCGCCGTGTCGCGCAGATAGGAGATGTTCCCGAAGTCTTCCTCGTGACCTTCCGTCGCCGCGAAGCCGAGCCGCGTCATTCCTTGTCCGCGCAGATATTTCCAAGCTTCGATCAATTGCTCGTGCAGGCTGTTGAACTGATCCAATTCGGGATGCACCGACTCCAGCCATTGCCATTGCACGACCGCCGCCTCGAACAGCGCGGTTGGTGTGTCGGCGTTGTACTCCAGCAACTTCGGAGGCGTCCGGCCGCCGTCGTAAGCTAGATCGAAGCGACCATAGACCGTCGGCTCGTCGTTGTCCCAACTCGCGCGAATGCAGTCGCGAAACGCCGGTGGAATCCGAAACTCGTCGAAGCGATCGTCGTCGAGCACGACTTGCACCGCTTGCAGACACATCTTGTGCAACGTGTTCGTGGCGGTCTCGATCTCCTCAATCTCCGCGAGCGAGAACTCGTACCAGCCACCTTCATCCCAATAGAGATCGCCGTCGATCATGTGGTTGGTGAACCCCAACTCTTCCACGTCACGACGCCAATTCAATCGGGGCGGAGCAGTCACGCGACGCATTACGAACCTCCCGAAAAGAACGATCCGATCCGACCAAAGCCACCAGTCGACACGGACGTCACTCGGCTGGAGCTGGTCGCACCATGTGATGTTGTGGGTGCAGCGCTTTGTGTGTGAGTGCCACCGAACCATGAACCATGTGATGAGCCGTAATGAGAGCCATGCGTCGCTGCGGGATGGCATGGCCGTTTCGCTGGCTCACCGGGCTTGGCGGGTGTGTCGCAGTCATTGGCCGTCTGGTGAGAACCAGGCGGATGGACCATTGTCGGCGACTGTCCGCAGCCAAAGGCCGTCATGGCAGGGACCAGCAGGGTCAACACAACTTTCGTACTTCGCTTCATGACGAGGCTCCTCCTGCGGAAGTTGGGAACGACAACAACTACAGCATCGAAACGATCACGATGGCACTGACTCCCAACAGTAAGGCGGCCACGACAACGCCCACGGCGACGTTTCCACCTTCGAGCTGTTTCTCGATATCCAGCCGCCGAGTGACCAGTTCAAAGGCTTTGAAGCCGACCAGCATCAACGCAATTCCCACCGCACCAAATGCCGCAGTGGCCATCAGCGCGTTAATCAGGGCCTGAGTTTCCACAGGAATCGACGCCAGAATGGGGATCGGTGACATGCAAGATATCTCCAGCAACAGGAAGGTGACGATTCGGTCGTGCGAAGCTCACTTGAACCTCTCCCAAGACCACGAACTTGATCAACGACTCGATTCGCCAATCAGAATTCAGTGGACTTGGGCGACACACCTGACGCCTAGATGCCCGAATCGCTCTTTGCACCGACAGAGATTTTCGATTTCGTCGGGCATTTGCACGCGAGGTCGTCGCCGCATCCTCTGATCTCGTGTCGGGGGCGGAGCACGGACGGGCATCTACAAATCGCCTCGGCAGCGCACTTGGACGCCGGATTGCGGTATCCCCAATCCTCGCTCGCCGCGAGACTCAGCCCTCTCCCCACAACCAAAGGATGCTCGCTCATGTCGAAAACCGAACGCGGAACGAAAAGCACGACAAGCTCTGTTCAAGTGAAGTCGCTTCAAGCAACCCAAGTGCCGCTTGGTATCTCGCTCGTTTACTACAGCCTCGCGTTAATGCTGCTCGCCATCATTGGCATGTTCTTGTCGCCATTTTTGCTGTCTGGCAATCCAATGCTGGCCGTGCGTGCGATTATCGGGCTTGGGTTTTTGATCCTCTTGGCCAGTGTTCTGAGCCTCGTGGGCACGGGCCTCTGTTTGACGGCACCGAATGAGATGGCTGGCAAGGGAGCCATTCACCTCGCAGTTGCCCTCAATGTCGCGGCAGTCCTCATCTGTGTGGCCAGCCAGTTCACGACATTACCCCGGTGGATCGTCGCCTCGTCAAATCTGCCTGCGATCGCTGGCTTTGTGTGCTTTCTGGTTTTCTTGATGCATGTCGGTAGTTTCATTCGCAATGACGAACTCACGAGCCGGGCGGAGGGACTGCTCAACCTTGGGATCACACTCGTCGCGGTTATGGTTCTCATGGCCGCCAGCGCCTCTGTGATGCCAATGGCCGGCGCGTTGCTCGGACTGTTGACGTTCATTCTCGGTGCCGTGGGCTTCCTCCGTTACGCGCGACTGCTGCATGACCTGCGGCAGGCATTCGCTCGCAATTGATCCGGCGTCCTATCGCTGGCTTTGAGCTGGAAAGCTCACTCACTGGAACGATCGAGAGTCACTGAAACAATCGAAGGACATCGTTCATGCCTATCAAAGTGACCTGCGACGATTGTTCTCTGGCTCATCGCGTGAAGGACGAAGCGGTGGGAAAGCGATTCAAGTGCAAAGGCTGCGGCAAGTCGCTCAAGGTCGAAACGGTCTCTCTTCCGTCGAATGGTTTCGACCAATTTAGAAAGGCCGGGATGAATGACGAGTTCGATGAATCTGACGCGGCAGACGACGGCGAAGTAGACTCCCGCATGTCCGCAAAACACTCAGACTTAGCAGGACGCAAGTCGTCCAAAAGCAAGTCCGGAACGCCGAAACCAGTGCCGCTTCACAAGACCAAAGTCTCGCGGGGAATCGACTGTGTCTATTTCGGCTTTCTGTTGACCGTTGCAGTGATGTTTGGAGCCTTCGCACTGGACTGGTCGTTTCGTGGCAAACTCCGAATCCTCTTGCCTGGTCTCTTGGGACTCCTCTTGTTGGGATTCGCGGCCAACATCTTGGCGACCATTGGCAAACTGATGTGCTTGACGGCTCCGGCTCAAATGTCTGGACGGTGGAGCATTTCATTGTCCGCGTCGATTGATGTGCTGGCGTTGGTTATGGGAGTAGCCGGTCATTTCAGGTTTCTCTCACCATTCATCCTAGCCGCGAGCAAACTGATTCCGATCATCGGCTTTCTCTTCTTCCTGTTGTTTCTGAAACAGCTCGGCGATTTCCTTGGCGAACGGGATATTTCCGAGCGAGCCACTGGAGTTGCTGCCGTCGGAATCGGGATTGTCGTGCTTTGGTTGGCAATGATTCTTCAGCTCTTTGTATTCCCCATGCGTGCCGCAATGGTGGTGGGGCTATTGATCGGAGTTATCCTGTTGATCGTGGGGATCATCGGAGTGATTCGCTACTTGAGATTGCTAACGGCCTGCCGATATGCGTTGGCCAATTCCTGATGCCAACAACCAACAGTGGAGTTCATCATTCCATGACCAAACCAACGCCGCCGAAAAAGAAAAACTCCCTCAACGGGCCCTTGGGCGGAGTTGCCGTCATGGTCGTGGTCATCGGCTTTTACGGCGGTCGTGAAGTGTGCTACTCCCTGTTGGGAAAAACGGTGATCGCGAAAATCACCAGCCAGGCTCGGACCGGTCGTGGGGGAATCCTTTCGGTCAACTATGTCTTCACCGATGCCGGTGGTCAGCAGCGTCACGGGCGAGACGACGTCCCGTTTGATCAATCGCGGTCCCTCGAACAGACGGTCTCGGTGGATTACCTCTCCGGATTTGCTGGCGTGTCACGAATTCGCGGCGGCAATCAGCGATGGATCGCGCTGATCGTGACGGGGTACTGCGGACTGATGGCGTCGGTGCTGCTGGGCATCTGGTGGTTCATCAAGAAATATGGCCAGGCCCCGGTCAAGCTGAAACTCGAAAAGCCCGTCTCGCTCCAAGAGGAAATCGAATCGCTGACGATGTCCCGAACGGAGCTGATCGGTTGGTGGATTGCTGGCAGCATCGGAGCGGTGCTGATCGTCATCAGCCTACTCGGCAAGTTCGACATCTACGGCTACCTGTTCGTCATTCCCGGCGTCCTCGGCCTGCTCATCTCTCTGTTTGTGATAAACATGCAGCACCGCGCGGAGCGACGGCGGACTCACAATCTGCGAAAGGTCGCTAAGCGGTTGAACTTCAAATTTGGTTTGCTGGAAAGCGAGCGATTCCTCAAAAGCCTGGAGACATTTCACCTGATGAGCGTCGGCCGCCCCGTGGGACTTTCCAATCTGATGCACGGGAAGATTGAAGGGACCGACATCGCACTGTTTGATTTCACGCACGTCATCGGCAACGGAAAAAACAGCCGGACGGTGCATCAGACGGTGATCTGGCTGCAACGGCGAGGAATCAGACGGACCGAGTTCGCTCTGTGCCCCGAAGGTTTTTGGATCACAGTCGGTTCTTGGCTCGGACACGGTGACATCAACTTCGAGTCTCACCCTACGTTCTCTCGCAACTACTTGTTGAGAGGCGACGACGAGAGCGCGATCCGCGAACTCTTCAACGACGACGTGCTGGAGTTCTACGAAAACTGTTCGGGACTCACGGCCGAAGGTTCGGGCAACAAGCTGCTCTTCTACCGCGCTGGAGTCCGAGTCGATCCCGATGAAATTCAGCCGTTCCTGAATGACGCACTGCGTCTGCTGTCGTTGCTGGAACCGATCAGCAATGAAGGGAAACCCTGATGGCGATCGAAGTCACCTGCGACTGCGGGAAAACCTATCGCGTGAACGACGACAAGGCCGGCAAGCGGTTCAAGTGCCGCGAATGTGCAATGCTCGTCCGAGTTCCGAATGAGAACGGTGACGATACCAACGAAGACGTTGACATCGAAGCGGACGAATTGGGGATCGAGCCGGAAGCGAAGTATGTCCCCATGCACCGTCGCCTGTGGGCGCGTCGCCGCTCGGCCAAGAAGGACGCTCGCACGAAGAGCAATGCGGCGGCGAGAAATCGGTGGTTGCTCATTGCTGGCAAGGTATTCGCGGTGATGGTCTTGGTGGCTTTGATTTTCAGAGCCATTGTGTGGGCGGATGTTTTTTTGCGTCCGGAACAGAAAACGTTCCTCTGGTTGACAGTCGGAGTCCCCAGCTACTTCCTCCTGAGCGATCGAATGAATCGCTCTTCGATTCGGCGCAGATTGAGCAGCTACGACGAGACCGTTGAAGACATCTCATGGCGACCGTTCAGGAATTTTTTCAACATCAACGGCGGCTGGCCGCCTCATCTTTTTTATTACGAAGTTTACCTTCTCGACCGTTACGGCAAGGCTCAGTTGAGAGAGGTCGCATTCGTCCGACGTCGCGGAATGGTTTGGGATGACGACATCTGAATCTGACTCGCGTGATGCCAATGATGATCACTCTTGAGGAGCTGCAATGACGTTTTCTGCCCACCAGATTGGAGGTCTAGCAGTCTGCTTATGGCTGAGCTTGGCTGCTGCAAATCAATTCGCTGCCGACCCGCCTTCACATCAACCATCCGAGGCAGTGCTGCAGTCCCATCGAGAGCCGGAACACCCCTTCCCAAAACCCAAGCGCAACGACCAGTTGGAGGAACTTCAGAAACAGCAAATCGAAATCCACGACATACTTGAGAAGGGCCAAGAGAATCTCAAGAAACTCGACGAGTCCATCAAGAAGCGAGAGCAGGAAGAAGCCGACCGAGCCAAAACAATCGCCGAACAAAAAGAGGCTCGATTCGCACGTGGCTCTGTGAGTCGTTTGGTTTTGATTGGAGTAGTCGGGTTGCTGATTCTGGTGTACCGAACCTTTAAGAATCCTGAGCATTGAGCGATGAGGACGACTGCATTGGAATTGGAACGGTCGGCAATAGTTTGATGATCTTGTTCGTTCTCCTCTTCATGAGGCCCATCACGCGAATCTTCTATGCCAACTATCCCGAACCACCATGAATGGTCCGAGCTTCCTCAATGGATTCCTCCGCCTCGGCTGTTCGCGGTTCTTGTCGTCTGTGCGTGGCTGAGTCTGTCCATCGAAAGGTCGCTCGGTGCCCAAGACGAACCGACTGAGCGGGATCAACAACACCGACTAACTTTGAAGCAAGTAGACGAGCTACTCGAAAAGACGAGGCTGCTACGCGAGGAGTTCGATCAGCAGGATCAAGAGCGTACCAAGCGGGCTGACGCAGAACGGCAACAGCAAAAGCAGCGGAGTTACTACTGGAAGCTGACGATTAGTAGCCTGCTCGTTCTCTCGTCCATTGCCTATCGGAGGCTCACAAACACAAAACGTTGACGCGAAATGATCGTAACCGCAGTTCGCCGATTGAAGCGACCGGAACTCTTCGCTCAATCATTTCCTGGAGTTGTCGGGGCTGAGAGGGAAACGGGCATTGTTCAGGAGCAGCACATTCGGACTTCGACAAAGCTGCGTGCGTCACTTGAATGCTCAACGTCTGTCATAGGTGCGTCGTGTGGCTCAAGGAATCAGTCAGTGAAACTCAATTGCCCGCAATGTGACCTCGTCATTCCGAACGCCGTTCGACCGAATGCCGCCAAGAACCTCTTCTGTCCGCACTGCGAAAAGTCGTTCGACAAAGAAGCATTTCGCGAGATGAATGATGCCGACTTCGATCC
>JAPLNX010000400.1 GCA_026400935.1 Planctomycetia bacterium
CCTACACCGGCAAACCGACACAATCGCAGCCCGTAGCTCGGTTCTGCCCACCGCACCGGCGCATCACCCGCACCACAAAAATCCAACAAGCCGCACTCCAAATCTAATGGCAGGTTATTTCTTGGTCGTGGCACTAGCGACCCGGCTTGAGATGTGATGGCCGCATGACAAATGGTGGCTAATCGAGCGAAACGGACAGAGCGCTTCGCACAAACCTCTACAAGAAGTGGATCGCACCTTCTGAAATGAAATTTGCGACATCAGCGATTCTAGCCGAGTGGCGGACGAATTCGAACATAAAACTACTGGAGTTTGTCCCAGCAGCGGCAAGCCGCGAGACTTTTGCCAGACTGCCAGCTCGTCTCCACTTCACCGGTATTTCGTGACTGAATTGCGGACGGCACGTTGACTGGCTCAAGGTGCCAACGATATGGTCCGATCCTCGCATCAGAGAATTCCGATTTGTAGAGCTTTCGGCTCAAGTAGTTTGCACACGCGGGCCTCATGTGGGCACAGGAGACAATTATGCTGACCATCGAACACGTCCGTCCGACTCAGAACTGCCAAGGGATGTCTCGCCGCTCAGCGATTAAAGCGGGATTCCTCGGCATCGCCGGATTGTCGCTCGGTGACTTGCTGCGATTGCGAGCAAATGGCGCTGCCGAGAAGAACGACAAGTCAGTCATTTTGATTTGGTTGGATGGCGGACCAAGTCAGCTCGAAACCTATGACCCGAAGCCGCACGCACCATCAGGCTATCGCGGCCCGTTCGGAGCATTGCAGACCAACGTGCCGGGAATGATCATCTCTGAGACGTTGCCGCTGCACGCGAAGCTCGCCGACAAGATGGCGTTTATTCGCTCGGTGCATCACGACACTGGCGACCACTTTGCCGGAGCACATTGGATGCTGACCGGTCGGTTTGGTTCGACGTCGGTCAACTTGCCTCAGAAGTATCCTTCAGTTGGCTCTTTCGTCGCGAAGGTGCATGGGCCGAACGTTCCTGGTCTGCCTGCGTATGTCGGGTTGCCGGCCGCCGAGAGCGTGTATCTCTTCCCCGGCTATCAAGGAGCGGCGTATCTCGGAGCGGCGTACAACCCGTTTGATGTCGATACCGAATCGAAGTACTTGCACTTTTCTTACAACGTACCGGTCGGTCGTCCGAAATGCCTCGATAGCTTCGGCAAGTTGGAGCGCAGCCGCGCGGAGACTCGGCAATCGCTGCTCAGTGGGCTGGATCAAATCGAACGCAAGGCGGACCAGTCCGGCCTGATGAAGACGGTCGATCGACATCAGCAAGACGCACTCGCAATGGTGCTCGGCGGCAAGGCGCGCGAGGCGTTCAACCTCGACCTCGAAGACCCGAAGACGATCGACAAGTACGGCAACAACCCGTGGGGCAAATACACGCTGATGGCCCGGCGCCTGGCCGAAGCGGGCGTCACTTTCTGCACCGTCGACATGCCGCACTGGGACGATCACTCGAACATCGAAAAAGGACACGGCGGCAAGCTCGAAGTGGTTGATCGCGCCGTCGCCGCCCTCATCGACGATCTTGATGTCCGCGGCATCCTTGACCGCACACTTGTCATCGTCATGGGCGAGTTCGGCCGCACGCCGAAAATCAACACCGGCCAACCCGGTATCCCCATCCCAGGCAGAGACCACTGGGGCAGTGCGATCAGCGTCATGATGGCTGGCGGTGGCCTGAAAGGCGGAGTTATCGTCGGAGCCACGAATTCGAAAGCCGAATTTCCAATCGAACGCGCGCTCAAACCCGCCGACATCCTCGCGACGGTCTATCACGTCATGGGCATCGACCCAACAATGTCCTTCAAAGACTTCGCCGGTCGACCAGTGCCGATGCTCGATGAAGGGGCTGCGATTGCGGAGCTGATCTGAAATTAATTTTGGAGACGATCATGCGTGATTTTATTCGAGTCGGCTCGCGCCGTTGGTTTTTGCAAACGGGGATGGCTGGCTTCGGTGGGTTGAGTCTGTCGAGTTTGCTGCAAGCGAACGAGGCGGCCAAGACTTCCGATCGCAAGTCGGTCATTGTGTTTTGGCTGTCTGGCGGGCCGAGTCATCTCGATATGTGGGACCCGAAACCAGATGCACCGAGTGAGATTCGCGGGCCGTTTTCGTCGATTGAGTCTTCTGTGCCGGGAGTTCGATTCGGGGAGCATTTGCCGAAGCAAGCCTCGATCATGGACAAGTTGACGATCGTGCGATCAGTCGATTGCAAGACGAGCAATCACACGCCGATCACGATTCAGGCGGGGAATCCGTTGGCTCGGCGGTTGGATAAGTTTGATGACGGTGATGGGTATCCTTCGATGGGGTCGGTCGTCGCGAAGTTTCGTGGGGCGAACAACCCAGAGCTTCCGGCCTTCGTCGGCCTCGCTCCTAGTTGGAAGGCAGACGTGTGGGAGGCTGGGCACATGGGCTCGGCATACGCTCCCGTCGATGGAGGTGAGTTGGCTGGACGAGTGAAGCTGCCGCAAGGAATGCAACTCGATCGGCTCAGCAATCGCGATGAACTGCGACGTCAGTTTGATCAACTGCGACGAGACCTTGATCGAAATGAAATGATGGCCCGTACCGACCGTTACACGGCTCAGGCTCTCGACCTCGTGATGTCGGGACAAGCTCAAAAGGCGTTCGACCTTAATCAAGAACCTGACGCTGTGAGAGACGCTTACGGACGGGATTCACTGGGAGAGAAAGCACTTTTAGCAAGAAGGCTCGTCGAAGCTGGCGTGTCTTACGTCTTGGTCAGTGCACGATGGGGCTACTTCGACAATCACGGCGACAACGTTCCGCCTTGGGGAGGTATCGAAAAGGGACTCGGGCCAATCCTGCCGACGGTAGATCGCACGGTTTATCAGCTCGTCACCGACCTTTACCAACGCGGACAACTCGACAACACCTTGGTGTTGGTCATGGGCGAATTCGGTCGTGGCCCGATCATGACAAAGGACGCTGGACGCGATCACTGGCTCAATTGCATGAGCATGTTGCTCGCGGGCGGCGGCTTGAAACACGGCCAAGTCATCGGCAGCACTGATTCGCGTGGCTATGACATCAAGGATCGACCAGTGCGTCCGCAAGACCTCGCAGCAACGGTCTTCAAGTACATGGGAATCGACCTCTCGTCCCATTGGGTCAACCCACAAGGTCGTCCGGTGCCGATCGTCACCGAGGGTGGGCAGCCGATTTCGGAGTTGTCATAGCAGTTGTTGGATGCGATTCAAAAGTCAATACGACACACCGGTGAGTGCCGCCAGTTTCAAGCGATAGGCCACTCTCTGGTGCATTGTGACGGCTTTCAAACAGCCTTGAGCGATCAACTCCGCTCACCTCCTTGACAACGTGCGCGCAGCCCGACTGAAATGTCGCTACCTTCGTACCAAAGTTCTTTGCGGTGCGACATTTTGACGGAGCCATTTTTCGCATGTATGACCATCTGACGTTGATCAGCGGACGAGCTCACCGAGCGCTGGCTCAAGAAATTGCGGAATATCTTGGCCTGCCACTGGGCCCTTGCGAGATTTGCAACTTTCCGGACGGCGAAACTTTCGTGCAACTGGAGCACAACATTCGCGGCCGGGATGTGTTCCTCATCGAACCGACAGGACCACCGGCGAACGAGAACTTGATGGAGTTGCTGATCATGATCGACGCGTGCCTGCGAGCAAGCGCCGAGCGAATTACGGCGGTCATTCCGTATTTCGGATATGCACGGCAAGACCGTAAGGACGCGGGCCGAGTGCCGATCACCTCGAAGCTCGTTGCAAATCTGCTCACGAAGGCGGGAGCCGATCGGGTACTCACTGTTGATTTGCATGCGGCTCAGATTCAAGGCTTCTTCGATTGCCCTGTCGATCACCTGTATGCCGCAAAAACGCTCGATGCCTACTTTGAATCATTGCATTTGCCGAAAGACAAATTGGTCATCGTTAGCCCGGATGAAGGGAGCATCAAACGCTCTTTGAAACATTTGGAGAACCTTGGCGGGTCACTGGCGATTGTTGATAAGCGGCGTGCGAACGCACTCGAAACGAAGCAGGCGAATCTGATTGGCGGACCAATTGAGGGCAAGATCGCACTGTTGTTCGACGACATGATCACAACCGCCGGTTCGATCGTTGGTGCTGTTAATGTTGTGAAGGCTCACGGAGCGGCTGAGATTTATGTCGGAGCCGTGCATCCGGTTCTGTGTGGCCCGGCGATCAGTCGCTTGCGCGAAGCGCCGATCAAGGAATTGGTCGTTACGAACTCGTTGCCGATCGCGGCGGAGAAGATGCTGCCCAACTTGAAGGTCGTCTCCATCGCGCCGCTGCTGGGCGAAGCGATTCGTCGTATCCATCGCAATGAGTCAGTCAGCGGTTTGTTTGATTGATTGATATTGCCGTTCGCCGGACGCCGCTTCGTCGAACGGTTTTTTAAACCGCTCTAACGATTGCTTTGTGTCGCACGCGGCTCGCGTGCGCTAAATTTCCCTGAGAGGTGCTTGCGATCCGCACACACCACAAACGATTCTTAACAGGCGGTTATGAGCATCCCCGATCTGCAACCTGAATTTTCCGTCGCCGACTTGCCGCAGATCACTGCCGATATGCCAGGCATCTCCGGAATGTTGAAATCGCGACCTGATGATTTCATTGTCGAGGAGATTCCCACGTATCTCCCGTGTGGTGAGGGGGACCATCTTTTCTTGTGGATCGAAAAGCGTGGCGTGCCTGCGGATCAACTCGGTCGGCATTTGGCCAATGTGTTGAGGATCAAGCCGCGAGACCTCGGTACTGCTGGGATAAAGGACACGCACGCGGTGACACGACAGTTTGTGTCGGTGCCACGTCAGGCCGAAGAACGATTGAGCGCAATCGAAAACGATCGCATTCGATTGCTCAATGCGACGCCGCATCGGAACAAGTTGAAGACCGGACACCTGAAGGGAAATCGCTTTTCGATCCTGTTGCGTGATGCGCATTGCGATGAAGAGACTGGCGATGGGGTGTTGTCGCAAGCACAAGCAATTGCCGAGCGGCTACGGAAAACCGGCGTCCCGAATTATTACGGTTTACAACGCTTTGGTAACAAGAACAGCACATTGAAGCTCGGCCTGAAACTGCTGACGGACGCTCGTTCGGAAAGCGACGGGCCGCGTGAGGCAGCAAAGCCAAATCGCCGATTCTTGCATCGACTCGCGCTGTCGGCGGGACAGTCTTGGTTGTTCAACCAAGTTCTGGCCGAACGATTGAATGAAGGACTGTTGCACCAAGTGTTGCTCGGCGACGTTATGCAGGTCTGCGCTTCGGGCGGCCTCTTTGATGTTCGTGATCTGGCCATTGAGCAACCGCGTTTCGACGCCTACGAGACGGTCCTGACTGGCCCGATGTTTGGTCCTAAGATGAAACCGACGTTGCATGAGCCAGCGATTCGCGAACAACGAGTTCTCAACGCGGCGGGGATCACGATGGACGCCTTCCGTCGCTTCGGTGATTTGACCAGCGGCACGAGACGGCCGCTGCTGATCTGGCTCAATGATTTGCAAGTCGGTTCATCTGCAGATGGATTGCGGTTTGAATTCAGTCTTCCGTCAGGCGCTTACGCGACGGTCGTGTTGCAAGAGTTCATGAAGTTCGGCGATTTGAATCGCAATGAACCATCGCCTGAGTCGGAGCAAGAGGAGTGAGTTACTGTCTGTGGCCCGTTTGCCAAAACCGAGAGAAGTGAACTAGCCGGTTTGAAAAACCGAGTAGTTCAAGCCGGCTGTCATTTCTGGAGTCTGATCACGAACAACGCGACCATATCAAACCCAAACCTCTTTCTCCGGTGCTGGCCGGTGCTGAAGTGGGCGTTGTTTGCATTGGTCATTGCGTTTGTTGGTCGCAAAGCATGGCAATTGTGGAGCGAAGGGGATATCGGCTCGGTGACCATTCATTGGTCGTGGTTGATTGCCTCGGGTGCGTTGTATTTGCTGGGCTGGTTGCCATCGGCATTCTTCTGGCATCGGCTAATTCATCAATTGGGTGGGACGTCGAACCGCGGTGATGTGACGCGTGCCTTTTTTGCTGGGCATCTTGGAAAATACATTCCCGGCAAAGCATCAGTGTTGTTGATTCGAGCGGGGTTGTTGGCCGACAAGGGCTGTCGGCCTGGAGTCGCCGCGTTGACATCGACCTATGAAACATTGGTCTGCATGGGTGTTGGTGCGGCGGTCGGACTGACGCTGGCTCCAGTTGTCTGGCCGCGCCGCGTGATTGAAGGCTTTCCGACATTACTCCGCACGGTATTCTCGCATCCGTTGATGTTCGGCATCTCAGTCGTTGTTGTTTGTGTGGTATTGGTGCCAGTTATTGCGAAATTGCTCGGCCTAATCGCCAGCAAGTTTACAAAACCGGTTCCCTCAGAAGCCGATCTGACTCCCCTCAATGCCTCCATCGAAATCCGCAGCAGCTTCCTGCTGCTGTGGTGCTTCATCTTTGTAACGACATGGTTGCTTCACGGTTTGAGTCTGGGATGCGCGTTGCGATCGGTCGGCGTGGTCGCACCGTGGTCGGAATGGCTGACATGGACCGGTGATGTTTCATCCGCGTCGTTCCTCGGATTTCTTGCGATCTTTGCTCCGGGTGGATTGGGAGTTCGCGAGGGGATTTTGATTGAGTTACTCAAAGTTCAGCCGGGAATCAGCCAATCGCAAGCTGTCGCAGCGACCGTGCTGTTGCGTGGCGTGTGGCTGGTGGCTGAAATCATCGCCGCAGCCGGTTTGGGAGCGATGGCGCGATACCGAGACCGGCCGTGAGTCGTTGCGAAGGATGGGCACTCTTGCCCGTCTGAAATCAGAAGAAGTCCAAGGTCAGACGACGGGCAAGAGTGCCCATCCTTCAAGTATTGTTTTTCGAGTGTCGGATACCACCTTCATGCTGTCGATCATCATTCCGGTTCTCAATGAGTCTGAAAGTTTGGCGCAGTTGTTTGATGAGATCCGCACTGTCGGCCAGCAACAGGGCCTCACGTTGGAAGTGATCTTCGTTGATGACGGGTCTCGAGATCGAAGTTGGGAAGTCATTCGCGAGTTGTCTGCAAATGATGCTCGTGTTTCGGGGATTCGCTTCCGACGGAACTTCGGCAAGGCGGCCGCACTGACTGCGGGAATGCGAGCAGCGACCGGCGAGCTTCTCATGATGATGGACGCCGACTTGCAGGATGATCCGGCGGAGATCCCAAATTTCCTTGCCGAATTGAACAAAGGTTTCGACGTCGTGAATGGTTGGAAGCAACGACGCCTCGATCCGTGGCACAAGGTTTATCCGAGCCGTGTTTTCAACGGCATGATCGGTTGGCTGACGGGCTTGAGGCTGCACGATCACAACTGCGGTTTGAAACTGTTTCGCCAATCGGTCGCCCGCGAAATTCGCATTTACGGCGAACTGCATCGTTTCATACCGGTGCTCGCACACGCTCGCGGTTTTCGTGTGACCGAGCTGCCGGTGCATCACCGTGAGCGGCAGTTCGGTCATTCGAAGTACGGTGTCCGAAGATTTCTGCGTGGGTTCCTTGATCTGCTGACCGTGAAGTTTTTGACCGGCTTCGGACAAAGTCCGCAACACATGCTCGGTGCGATCGGCCTGACGTTTCTCGGATTAGGTGGTCTTGGCCTGAGTTATCTCGCCGTGTTGTGGCTGCTCATGAACATCCCGCCGTCACTCGGAATCACTCCGATTATCGTGGCTACTCCGATCGGCTCACGACCACTTCTGGCGTACTCGGTCGCGGCCACATTGCTTGGCGGCCAAAGTTTATCACTTGGTCTGCTCGCCGAATTGATCGTGTCAAACACCGTTCGCGAGCAAGAAACTTACAGCGTCGCAGAACGAGTACGGCAAGACTGACTTGCGCAAGGCCGTGCTAGGAATGAGCCTCGTTTGGCACCCCTCCCTGAATCGATCGCGGTGCAAACCACGGGTAGATTGCCGGGACAACGAGTGATGTCAGCAAGGTCGATGTCACCAAACCGCCGATCACAACACTGGCTAGCGGGCGTTGCATCTCGGCACCGTCGCTGTTGGAAAGTGCCATTGGCATGAAGCCGAGTCCAGCGACCATCGCGGTCATCAGAACCGGTCTCAATCGTGACAATGCGGTTTCATACGTCGCTTGTTGAAGCGGCTTGCCTGATTCGCGCAGATGTTCCGCAGCACTGACCCAGACGAGTCCATTCAGCACGGCAACACCGAACAACGCGATGAAGCCAACACCCGCAGAAATGCTGAACGGCATCCCTCGTAAGGCGAGTGCGAAGATTCCGCCCGAAGCGGCCATTGGAACGGCCAAGAAGATCAACAGAGCAAGCTGGGCTGAATGAAATGTCGTGTGCAAAAGTAGGAAGATCAACAGCAAGACAACCGGAGTGATCAACATCAATCGCAGACTCGCCGATTGCAGATTCTCAAAGTCGCCACCCCATCGAACTTCATATCCCGGAGCAAGTTGGACTTGCTCCTTGATCGCCTTCTGTGCGTCCACCACAAACGTTGCAACGTCACGTCCGCGTACATTGGCCGAGATGAAAGTCCGTCGTCGAATCGACTCGTGATCAACAGAAGGGGGTGTCTCTTCTTGGATGATGTCTGCCAATTCGCGAAGCGGCACTGGCTTTCCGCCCGCATCGGCAACCGGGAGCTGTTCCAACAACGCGACCTCTTTTCGCCACGCTTCTGGAATACGAACCACGATTGGAAAACGAGCGCGTCCTTCAAAGATCAAGCCGACTTCACGACCACCCAGCGACGAGACAACATCCATGACCTTTGCGGCGTCGATGCCATATCGAGCAAGTGCCTCGCGTCGCGGTTCAATTCGCAACGTCGAGAGATTCGCTTGGTAATCTGCTTTGACGTCAACCGCTCCCGGAATGCCGCGCAAGATGTGCTCGATCTCCTTCGCTTTGGCGCCAAGCACCGACATTTCGTCCCCGTACAACAGCACTGCGACATCCGCTTTAACACCAGCGACAAGTTCATCCACTCGCATTTCGATCGGCTGTGTGAAGCCAAATAGAACTCCGGGCAACTCGTTACTAAGCACCTGCGACATCTCTTCGATCAGCTTGTTTCGTGGCTTCGGATGCGGCCATTCCGGATGTGGTTTGAGCAACACCCAGACGTCGGTTTGATGCACTCCCATCACATCGTTGGCAATTTCGGGTCGGCCCGTTTTACAAAACACCGTCTTCACTTCTCGGAATTTCAACAACAACTTTTCAATCCGAGTCGACATTTCAATCGAGTCTTCCAGAGACGCGGTCGGCAGGCGAACCGCCTCGATCAAAATATCCCCTTCCTCCAACTTGGGCATGAACTCAGCCCCCAGATTTCGAGCAACGGGTAGACTGACAAGAAAAATACTTATTGCGATCGCAGAGGTTATGAGCGGAAAACGAATCGCTCGCGAAACGACCGGCTCATAAATTCGCTTGATAAGTCGAACCAGCCAAACGTCTTTTTCATCGACGTGTTTCGACAGAACGAGTGAAGCCATCGCAGGCATGAAGGTCAGAGACAACACCAACGATCCGGCCAGCGCGAATAAGACCGTCAAAGCCATCGGTCGAAACAGTTTTCCTTCTGTCCCCTGCAATGCGAGGATCGGTAGATAAACGACGGCGATGATCAATTCACCGAACATCGTCGGCTTACGAACCTCGATCGCGGCGTCGCGAATGACTTCGAGATGCGGTCGATTTTCGTGATTGTGCGACAACCGCATGATGCAGTTTTCAATCATGATTACCGAGCTATCGACGATCAGCCCAAAATCGATCGCGCCGAGGCTCATTAAACTGGCGGTAATCCCGGTCATAGCCATCAGGTTTGTCGCGAACATCATGGCCAGCGGAATTGCCAATGCGGTCACCAACCCCGCTCGGAAATTCCCCAGCATGACTAGCAAAACAATGATGACCAGCGAACCACCTTCGAGCAGATTCGTCTGCACGGTCTTCAAGGTTCGCCCAATGAGCGCGGCTCGGTCATACGTGATTTCAATAGTGACTCCTTTGGGAAGAGACGTCTGAATGCGTTCGATCCGTTCCTTTGCCAGATTCACCACTTCGCGTGAGTTCTCACCGACGAGCATCATGACGAGCCCGGTCACTGCTTCGCCGCGGCCATCACGAGTCACGGCTCCCTGTCGAGTCAACGGAGTGACGACAACCTCGGCGACATCCTTCAACAGGATCGGCGAGCCATTCGGCCGCTTCTTCAGCACGATCTCACGCAGGTCATCGATCCCTTTGACAAGCCCCTGCCCTCGGATAAAGCGTTGCTCGTTGTGATGGACCACATAACCGCCGCCTGCGATCAAGTTATTCTGTTCGAGGCGAGTAAAGACTTCATCCAAAGTCAGGTCATAGCTTGTGAGTCGATCGGGTTCGGGGCGAACCTCAAACGATTTGTAATAGCCTCCGTGCGTGTTGATCTCGGTAACGCCGCGCACCTCTCGCAGCTTGGGGGCAACATCCCACTCCAAGATCGTTCGCAACTCCATCGCCGAGTGCTGATCGGAACGAACTTCGAATTGCAGAATTTCGCCGAGCGCTGTCGTCAGCGGTCCGAGCTTCGGCGTGCCGTAACCTTTCGGAATCAAGTCCGTCGCATTCGGCAACCGCTCAGTCACGAGTTGTCTCGCGCGATACAGATCGGTCCCTTCTTGAAACACGATCGTGACGACCGAAATCCCGAATTTGGAAACGCTCCGAAGCTGCTCAATCTTCGGCAGACCGCTCATCACGGTTTCGACGGGATAAGTGAGATATCGCTCCACTTCAACCGGCGATAACGGGCCGCCTTCGGTCACGACAGTGACTTGAGTGTTGGTCATGTCCGGCACAGCGTCGATCGGCAAATGGATGGCCGCGTTCAATCCAAGCGCGGCCATCAAGAACGTGAAGATCAACACGAGAAAGCGATTCGTCAGTGAGAACTCAATGAGTTGAGAGAGCATGGCAGGTTTCAAGGCAGGGGCAGTTCGGTACTACCGGATTCAAATTGTTGCGATGACTGTGTGGCACGCTCATGAGTTCTGCGGCAAAGGCTAACCGTAAAAGTAGTCCGGTTACTGCGTGCCCGGAGGTTCCGAGCCACAGAGTGACTCGCCTACCTATGGGCACACTAATTGTTTCATTCACTTTATTTTTCGGACTCCAGAAGTAGTTCCGATTTCAGGATAAAACCGCCGTGAGTCACGACCTGCATGCCTGATTGAAGCCCGTGAGTGATCTCCACCATTTCACCTTGCTCAAGGCCCGTTGTGACATCGACTCGTCGAAATGTGTCTTCGGATTCGCCAATGAAAACAAACTTCTTCTGATCGTGTTCAACGACGGCCGACGACGGAACGGCCAAACGGGGCTTATGCTCACCGTTGGCCAGAGTAATGCGAACAAACAGACCGGGACGCAATAAACCTGCAGAATTGTCGATCGTCGCGACCAGCGGAACCGCATTCGATTCCTGCGACACTTCACGTCCGATGTAGTAAAGCTTCGCCGCGAACTTCTGGTTCGGGAGCGCGGGTGATTCCACGATCAATTCCGATTCGGGAGCAATGTTGAGCAGCGACCACTCGCGTTCTCGTAAGTCGGCGGCGATCCAAAGTTGCCTCGTATCTGCCAGCACGAACATCGTTTCGCCCGGCTTCGCTCGCTCCGATGCAGAAAAGACTTTACGTTCGATCGTCCCAGCGAACGGAGCGCGGCATTCAACTTGAGACAGAATGCCCTGTGTATTGCTTTCCTTGGTATCAGCGTTCGCCGCTTCCTCACGATAACCCAACAACATGGCGACATTCTGCCAAGCAATTTCCACTCGGCGACGTGCGTCGTCCAAAGCGAACTGAGCGGTATCCGTACGACGTCGCGATTCAAACGAGGATTGTTCGCAGACCGCCTTCACATTCGCCTGAGCTGCCTCAACTTCATTGAGTCGCTCACGCACCGTTCGTTCCGGCAAAACCGCCGCAGTCCGATCCAATCCTGCAACTGCTGATTGAGCAAGCTCCCAACGAGCATACGCCGTCACCAATGAAGACCCAGCTTCGCCCAACTTGCGACTGTCGAACTCCGAACGCAATTGCTTCAACGGCTTTCGAGTTTCAATCTCCTTCACCAACTGCAAAACATTGTCACACGTTTCGCGTTCCCATTCGGCGGAACGTTCTGCAAGTTTCAAATCCATTTGTCGCTGGATGAAATTTGCCCGAGCTGTTCCGACTTCGGGGCTAGTCAATACCGCCAACACTTGCCCTGCCTTAACGACGTCACCCGGCTTAACAAGGACTTTTAACAACACACAGTCTGTCGCCGCCTTGATTTCGATATGCCGCGTGTCGTCGTACTGCACGCGTCCTGGAACAACGACAGTCGGACTCATTGTCCGCGATTGAACTGACTCGACGTGAATTTTGGCTGCCGATCTTTTGGCCGTGGGAAGCACGACCACTGTTCTCGGAGTGTTGTCTTTCGGAACGTCAGCCTTCGTGAACTTCAATCCTTCGTCGTTCGCGATCGCTTGGTCCGCGGCATGTTCCATCGGCGAATACTTCAAGGCCCAGACGGAGCCACCGGCGAGCATCAGAGTGACTGTTCCGGCAATCATGAACGATCGAATCTTCATGGCAACCTCATTTGGCAACGGTGAGACCAACACCGCTTTACCTCGTATCTGTCCGCGATCACAGCCAAGAAATCCCAAAACAACAGCAATTCACGAAACTCGCCGACTTCCCTGAGACTCCGCGTTTTCGTTCCGCTATGCCCCCGATGGGTCCGCCCTGACACGCAGCGAAAACCCTGACGCGCCAGCAGTTCGTCGTCACAAGATCGTCGCTCCGCGACGAGATGGGTTTGTTACGATCGTCGACCTACCGTCGGGCGGTCGCTCCGCGACCAAGACACACACTCGCGCGTCGTAGTCACGTTCGCCAGAACGTGGATAGTGGATACACAACCTCGCCCCACGTTCTGGCGAACGTGGCTACTTCCCCAGCAGCTCCGCTTTCTCCGGCTCGTTCTTTCAGCCGAAGGTCTCGGCGAATTCGGCGGGGGTGTAGGTGCGTTGGGAGCCGTCGGCGTAGCAAAATTCGTAAGAATTCTGCCGTCTCGCTGTCGGTCCAATGTGCGGCAGAATTCTTACGAATCCTGCTACTTGGCCCCCAATCCTTCGCGACGAAGTTTGGAACAGAGGCTATCGAACAGCTCCCAGAAGTCGGGTTGAAACGGTTTCAGATCGGGATACCCCGGCATCAGACACCCCGTGTAAGGGTAGTCCCGAAACCCGTCCTGCGGGACAAGCTGCTTTCGTTCGGGGTTTCGGGCGATGTACTCGACCACATTTTGAAAGGCGACCGGTTGTCGCTCGTCTTCACGGAGGACATGGTCGTAAGGCTGAACCTGGAGCCGCGTGCCGAGTTTTTCCAGAACAAGGTTGATCTGCCCCCGCAGGAACTTCATGGCCAGCCGCTGATCCGCAGACTCCGTAATCCCCAACCACAGCAAGTGCATGTGGTCCGGCATCAGGCAGAAGATGGGACAGCAGATTCCGTAACGAAACATGGCGTGCGTGAGCAGTTCACGAAACTTGTAGTAGAAGAGCGGACTCAGCCAGCCGGTTCGACGATCCTCAATCGTCATCGACCAGTGGATGCAGGCTTGGCCACGATAAAACTCTGGGGGTAATCGCTTCAGGTAGTCATGCGGTTTGTCGTTCATCAGACGACCTCCTCTCCCCGTAGCAGAATTCGCCAGTAGCAGAATTCTCACGTAGCAGAATTCGTAAGAATTCTGCCGCCTGATAATCCCCCTCGGATCTCTGCGATCTGGCAATCGTCTTCCTATTCGGCAGAAGTCTCACGACTTCTGCTACAGCCCTCAGCAGAATTCTTACGAATTCGGCTACTTTCCGAGCAACTCCGCTTTCTCCGGGTCGTTCTTCCAATTGAATGTCTTGGCGAATTCGGCGGGGGTGTAGGTGCGTTGGGAGCCGTCGGGGAGCATGGCGACGTAGACGATTTGATCTTCGACGCCGGGGCTGCCGCGGTAGTGGCCGGTGGGGCCGAGGCAGAGCCAGTGGTCGCCGGTCAGCCACGGGAAGAGCAGGCCCAGCCGGCGGTTCGTCTCCACGTCGAACCCGACCGTGCCGTAGCTCGGCTCCCAACCCAGGAAGCGGCGGCTGTCGGGATGCCACTGCGCGGTCCGGCCCAGGTGTTGGCCAAGCAGGCGGCGGTCCTGAGCGTCTCGGCCGCGGACGAACGTCCAACCGTAGCCGTCTCGCGCGAGTAGTCGCTGGCCGTCGGGCGAGCCGAAGAGAGATGCGACCGCGTTGCCGTTGCTGAAGTTTTCCAGCGGGCCGAACGTCCCGGTCTCCACGTCGAGCAGCACGATGTTATTTGTCAGCGCGATCCACAATCGGCGGCTATCGGTCGTCCACACGAATGCCTGCTGTTGCCATCCCTCAATAATCTTGGCTTCCGGGAACTGGTCGTAGGTGGCGACGAGTTTTCCCGCAAGAGGATCCCAGAGGCGGACGGTTTTGTCCTCGGCGGCCGAGGCGAGGCGAGTGCCGTCGGGGGACCAGGCGAGGCTCCAGATCGTCCCCGCGTGTCCGGCGAGTTCGTGCTCGATCTTCCCGGTGGCGACGCTCCACACGCGGACCAGCTTGTCGGTCGCCCCGGTCGCCAGCCATTTCCCATCGGCCGACCACGCCACGCGCGAAACATTGCCTTGGCCGTGTAAAAGCTCGTGCTGCTTTGCGCCGGTCTTCGGATCGACAATTTGCATCGTCGGCAAGCCGATGAGCGCAATGGCCAGCAGCTTTCCATCAGGCGACAGGTACGGCGCTGATGATGGCTCAACAGATTGTGGATACGAACGAAGTCGGTCGCCCGTTGCGGCATCGTTCACCCAAATCTTGCCCCAACTTTGATTGAACATCTCGTGGCCATCGCGAGAAAGCGCGGACCAACCGCCACCGCCCGTGTCAGCACGTTGCTTTCCTTCGCGGAGCTTCTGGCCGGTGGACGTGTCGTAGAAGTGCAACCGGCCGTGGGCTTCAATGACGGCTTGTTTCCCTTCGTCGAAGACGGCAATGCCGTGACTTCTGCCATCGACAAATTTGGTGACTTGCTCGCCAGTTGTGGCATCGAAAACCGAATTGTCACTTTCGGAGGCGACGACCAGCCGCTTGCTGTCGGGCAGCCAAGCAAGAGTATGAGGGTGAAACCCCGGGGGGACATCCGAGCCGAATGTCTGCGTGAGTTCCAACGTCTTCGCATCGCGGATCGCGACTTTCCCATCGCTGTTTCGCAGCGCGAGCCATTGGGCGTCAGGCGACCATTCGAGCGGTGTAGACGCCGGCGCTTCGACGTCGCGCAGGACTTGAAGCGTCTTGGCGTCCCAAATGCGGAGACGATTGTCGCCGTGAGAACTGGCCAGTTCAGCCCCGTCCGGCGACCAGGCGACTGAGTCAGGACCAGAGCCGTGACCGCCCACCGTGCGGCTCACGGTCTGACCAGTTCGGAGGTCGAGCACTTCGAGCGAATAAATATGAACGGCAATCGCGAGTTGCTCGCTGGTTGGCGAAAACGCGACCTTGCGGCCCCATCCCGGAAGCGGAATGACGGCGTGCAACGCGCCGGTCTCGACGCTCCATACTCGCGCGGTGATGCCTCCGAAGCCACGATCTCCTCCACCTTGTTCGCATGAGGCAAGCCAACGTCCGTCGGGAGAGAAATCGAGCGAGTTCACAACGGCCTCATGCCCAAGCAGTGCGCGTTGGTAGTTGCCGTCGCGGTCCCACAGACTGATCTTGCCGAAGCCGCTGCCCGTGGCGATCACGCCCCCTTTCGGACTCGCCGCGATCGCGGCTGTGGGGTTGTTGGTATGCAGCCCCGCGAGTTCGATGGACCAGCTTTGCAGGCCGGGGATTTTTTCGGGGCGCGGGACCAGCGCGTGGACGCTCAGCGGCTGGCCCGCGCGCAGCACTAGTGCCACGACCAAGAAATAACCTGCCATTAGATTTGGAGTGCGGCTTGTTGGATTTTTGTGGTGCGGGTGATGCGCCGGTGCGGTGGGCAGAACCGAGCTACGGGCTGCGATTGTGTCGGTTTGCCGGTGTAGG
>JAPLNX010000528.1 GCA_026400935.1 Planctomycetia bacterium
CGCAGGATTTCCAGTTGCCGCTCCGTCGCCTCAATCCGCACTGCCTTCCTTGGCATCGCACCACCCTCCGTTAAAGGTGATGCAGTAATGACACAAACTCGCTTTTTATGGAGGATCAATTCTCGGTCGTGGTACTAGACTTTGTAACCGGGGAAGCGACGCGAGGTCAGTCAGAACTGCGTCAGTGGCTTGCGGACACTCCAGCCAGAGATGGATGAGAGATTTGCATGTGGCAGCAATTTCTTTGATCCCCTCGTCAGTCACTTGGCACTTGCTGAGATCGCAGTTTTCGAGTGCGAGCAGTCGTCCCAGATATTTGACGCCCGCGTCGGTGATGTTTGGGCTGTGAATCGTCAACGTTTTCAGGCTGCGAACATTCGCCAAATGTTCCAACGCCCGATCGCTGACGTGGCTCGGATAAAGGCTGAAAATGCGAAGACGCGACAACTTCGAAAGTGACGCGAGGTCTTCGTCAGAGGCTGGTACATCAATCAAACGCAGGCACTCCAATTTTCCACAATCGGAGATTCCCTTTAGTCTCTCTTCATCCAATACGAGGTCTGTGAAATTGACGATCCTTAATCGTGGTAATCGAGCCAGATGATGTGTTCCTGCGGCATCAAACTGCGAGTCGTAAAAATTCAGGATCTCAAGCTGACTGAGTCGCCCAATTGCGGAGAAAGCTGGCTCAGAAATCGTCGTGTGGTACGCACTCAACGCCCATAAACGAGGAACTTGCGAGAGCCGCGTCACATCGTCTGCAGACAAGTGAGGCTCGCTAAAAGTCGCCGTGGCATGTTCCGCAAACCAGGGCTTCAAGAACGCTGGTAAACGATCAGTGAAGTCGCTGCCGTAAAACACAATCTCCCATCCGCGACGCTCAAGTTGCCACCAGACGAACGAAGGGTGGCCAATCACAGCTAGCATTGCGACAACTACAAACAGCCAACCACCCCAGCACGCACACCGAATCCAACGCCGCTGGCGGGCAACCGACTCGGCAATGAACTCTGACGTCGCGTCCGTTGACTGTGGTGACTGCATAAGATTCATCAGCAACGAATTCACTGGAAGACCATCAATCGATCGCGGTGAAATGTGACGCCATCAGTCCCTCATTGGAATCTCGGTCCGGTCGATTGTCGGAGCGGTTCGCCAGGAATCATTGCAACTGTTGCGGAAGCAGCTTTCCAGAAAAACCAAACTCGACAAGCCCCGATGGATGTACGGAGATCATGACGTCTACCGTCGGTGAAAATTTTCGATAGGTTAGCTGATGAAAAGCCTGGACGACGGGCGGCTGATTGTCGGTCTCTGGGAATCTCCGGAAGCTGCCATTCGCGATGTCTTCATCGGGCTCACTGAATTTCACGATGACTTCGTCAATTGTCTGAAGCCCTGCGATCAGACTTTGGATTCGATCGAACTCGTCAGAAGTCATCTTGGCGAACAACGAATCCCGCTTCGACGCAGGAGCGTGGTTGCCACAAAACGGGCAATATTGAATCAAGTACTGAGCCACGATCAAAAAACGAAAAAGGCGTCGCCCACAAAAGTATGAGCGACGCCAAATCAAACACATCAGGCTTTAGCGCCTGACCGGACGCGGTCAACAGCTTCGAGTTCAATTCAAATCAGCCACAAAAAGCTGAGGCACCGAAGATTACGCAGATGCGGCAACCTTTCGGCTGGCTTTCTGCGGGAACGGAAGGATGACAGGAGCCGAGCTACTGTTGACGCCCGCTCGGCGATCAACGCACGCTTCCAAGAAGATTTCAAAAACTTGCATGTCGAGCGCCGAAGCGGTCTCACTTTGCGGATGCCATTGCACACCGACGCAGAACCAATCCTCGTCAGTCGATTCAAATGCTTCGACAACTCCGTCAGTCGCCGCCGCGCTGACTTTGAACATCGGCGCGAGTTGATCGACACACATATGGTGATCGCTGTTAACTCGGATTTCGCCAGGCCCGTACATCGCATCCATGCGCGTGCCGGGGACGATGTTGATGATGTGTCGCAAAGTTCGTTCGACTTGATCACGGTGCTGCAACGCACGGGAGATGTCTTCTGGAATATGCTGAAACAGTGTGCCGCCGCAGACCACATTCAGTGTTTGCATTCCGGCACCGATTGCGAGGATTGGCAGCTTCATTTCGACAGCCATTTTACAAAGTCGGCGATCGAAATCTTCGCGGCGCGTGGGCATCGGCTTCGTGGCCGGATGCTTGTCGAGGCCGAGTCGACGTGGATCGAGATCAAGCGTGCAACCACCGAGCACAATCCCGTCCATTTGTTTGAGGCATTGACGCAAGTCGTCGTCATCAGCGAGCGGTGGAATAACCATGGGGATTCCACCGGGGGACTTGGCGGTTTTGGCACCGGTCACTTGGTCGTAATATCCAGACTGAATCCAAGTGAGTGCAATGTGCTCACTCGAAGCGGGGCGGAAATCTGCGTTAATGCCGATGACGGGTTTTGAACTCATGCGAACGGGTCCTTCCTTGGGCGCACTAAGATGTGCCATGATTCACGTGGCAAGATTTCAGCAAACTGACCCGTGCCACGGAGCCAGTTCGAGCACTGACTCGGTTAAAAGAATGCTAATCGTGTTACTTTCCGGCGATCTTCAGCGACCGCAGAAGTCACGACGTACTGGAGAACGCGCACAACCAACGCCCATTGTTCGCGGGGTGATTGCAAGAGTGGCCATGTAATCAAATCGGACCACAAGTGTCCGAAGCTCTGGCACCATGCGAGCGTCGCGTCCATGCGAATTCTCCAGGATCATTCCTTCGATCCGAGCCTGCCACAACCGACGAGTTGCAGCGGCAATTAGCTCTGCTCGACCAACGGACTTCTGACAAACTTCCTGTTTGTCTCGATTAGTACGTTGACGCGTTGAGCAAGGCGGCGGGATGGTAGGAAGCGAATCTTCAATCGACAAGCAAATCGAACATTTTGTTAAAAACTGAGGTTGCACCACCGCATGTAGTGGTCGCTCATCGCATTCATTCAAAGTCGCAGCAAGCGACTACGAGCGCCGAGAACTCGAGGACAGCCAATTCCAGAACGCTACCAACGTCGATTCGGTCTGTTGAGGTTTGGCGGCCGCCTCAGAATCAGCGAGTTGTGCCGTCAATGCTTCCTTCGGTTCCGTCTGCGAACGTTGTTGATTTGCGTCGCTCTTCATCTTTTCGCCAGATCGAGGGGCCGAGCGTTGGCGAGTTTCGGTTGAGCGTTTGGTCTTAGGTGTCGATTTACCGTTCGTTCCAGGTTCACCTTTACCTTGTTCAGCCGGTGTTTTCTTGGAAGGACGTAGCGCGTTTTGAGGGAGTAAATTTTCCAACATGTCGCCCAACTTGTAAGCTCCTGCGGGAACTCCAGTCAGCGTTTGGCCGAGGCGTTTCCAGAAGAGATCGACTAATTCGTCGGTCAGCTTTTGTTCGGCTCCGCTGTCTGGTTCGAGCAGGTTGCCGAAGGGGAGATCAAGTGATTCAAACAGTTGGCGGACAAGTTTTTCACGCGTCGATTTGGCAATCATGATCCAATTGACAAGTTGATCGAACGGCGAATCGTTCGATTCATCAAGAGTCATTTCCGCGTCTGATTGACGTTCCTCGCTCTCTTCGGCTTCGAAGTCTCGGCGAGCAAAACGGTCGTTGGCTCCGACAACTCCGAATGTCGCGTTGCCGTTGCCTGGTTGGCCACCAAGGCCCAAGCCAACGGGAATCGTCAATGTGAATGGGCTGTTGGGAACAGTGCCGCCGACATTGATTGAGACTTGCAGGTTGGAACCATTCTCCAACGAGGAACTCACGGAAGTTGTTTGTGTTTCGCCCCCGATCGTCACGGCAATTGCTGCATTGAATGGTCCGCCGAGACCAGCGAGTTGCAAGTTGTAGACGCCATCAGGAGGCAGAGGCACGATGAGCAATTCGACCGGACCGTTGCCGGAGTAGTACGTCCCCGGAATTTGATTGATGACTCCGGTTGATTCCGTGAAGCCCGATTGTCGCCCTTGGGTGTCATTGAGGATGAAGTCCACCGGATCGATTACGATGACCAACGCTTTGAGAAAGCCGAGCCGAGTGGCGATTCCGGCAGCGGCATTCAGGAGTGCGGCGACTAATTCGGGATTGTTCTTGTCACCGCCGAATTGATTGAAGATCGCCGTGAGTTCGGCGGCGACCTGATCAGCCTCGCTGGTGATGACGTTACCGTCGTCGTCCAGGATGCTGCCAGAGCCGATTCCCAATTGCGAATCAACGGTCGCGTTGTTTGCGGAAGAGAGTGTGAGGGCGAAGGTCTCTTTGGCCGACTCAGGCAGGCTGTCGCCGATGATCGTGACGGGGATCGACTGCGTGACCGGTCCGCCGGGTAAGAACGTCAGCGTGCCGTTGGCGGCCACGTAGTCTGAGCCTGCGGTCGCCGTTTCATCGAGCGTGTTGTAGTTAACGTTGACCGGACCGCTTGGTTTACCAATCAACGTGACCGTGAAGATCGCAGTGGAATTGAAACCGGTCCCTTCGCGGATGACTTGCGAATTGATCTGCAACACAGGGTTCGGCGAATCGTCATTGATGATCGTGCCGGTGGTCGATGTGACGGGAATGCCCAAGCCGCTGACGTTGGAGAAGACGAGGCTGACAGTCTCGTCCGCTTCATCTGTCAGGTCGCCGATGATCGGGACGCGAACCAGGATCGTGCGCTGTGACTCGCTGAAGTCCAAGTCGCCAGAAATTGTCGTGTAGTCCACACCGGAATCAGCGGTGTCGCCGATGTCGCCCGTTTCAAAATGAAGGCTGGCGTGGCCGCTGGAATCGAACCGCCCGCTGACGGTGAGCGTGTAAACCAATTCGTTGGGCGTGCCGCTGGTCGGGTCACCTTCGAGAACTTGCGGGGCGGAGACAATGAGTTGTGGCACGGTGTCGTCGTCGCGAATGATGGCTGACCCGACTGGGCTGCCTCTGCTGAGATCCGCGTTGGTCGCAGAAGTCAGTTGGATCAAGAACGTCTCATCCATTTCGGCGATGAGGTCTGGCTGAATTTGGATGCGGATCAATTCTTCGGTGGAGAACGGATTGAAGTGGATGGTCCCCGTCGTCAGGTAGAAGTCGCGCGGATTGTTGGCATCAGCCGGGTCGTCGGTATCGCGAGCGGCGTCTGGCTCGCTGGACAGGAGCGTGGTGAAGTTGATGTCGATGGGCAACACAGACGGAGTGCTGAGTCGCACGGCGAAGACGACGTAGACGAAACCGGAATCACCTTCGATGACATATGCGGTGTCCGGAGTGACCGAGGCTGTTGGCGGCGGCGCGGGTTGCACTTCGATCGTGAAGCTGACTGGTTGCGAGTCTGCAAAATCAGAGTCGGTCGCAACGACGGTCACGGTGTGGCTGGATGAGACTTGTGAGTTCAACAACAGGCTGTTGGCGATCGTAATCACGCCGGTACTGGCATTGATGGCGAAGCGGCCTCCCGCATTGTCGGTAAAGCGGTATGTCACCGAATCATTGCCGGGATCGGTCGAGAGAACTTGGATTCCAACCGTGGTTCCGTTGGGCGATCCGTCAACGACGTGGTCCACTGCGTCGGCGAGCAAATCAACCGGAGGACTCGGCGGGAGATTGTTGATGGTTAATTGCGTAGAGGCGGTGCTGATGTTGGTGCCGTCGCTCACTTGGACGGTGACGTTGTTCCTGCGCAGGCCGTTGCTGAGTCCCAACGTGACGAGATCGCTGACCGCCAGAATCGGTGATGCACCGGTGATGTTCTCTGTGAATTGTCCGTCGCCGTCGATGTCCCAGAGATAGGTCAGGTTGCTGCCAGGAGTATCGGCGTCGGTTGTCCCGGACGCATTCAGGGGGAGTCCGCTTCCTTCGTTGATTCGATATGGACCGCCAGAATTAGCGACAGGTGCGAAATCATCGTTGGTGATCGTGCCGGTGCCGGACGCGTCCGAAGAGATACTTGCGGCTGCGACAGGAGCGACCGGTGTCACTGTCCCGAGCGTGACCGAAAGCGTTTCGGTCGCCTCGGCGAGATCGTCGCCGTTGATGTTGATCGTGATGGTCTGGGTTTCGTTCGCGGTGCCGGTGAAGGTCAACGGGCTGTTGGTTACGACGGTGTAGTCGCTGTTGTTGGTGGTGATGTCTGCCACGCTGAAGGCGACGGTGAAGCCACCTTCGACCGCTTTAGGCGACGTGACGGTGAATGTCATTGTCGTCGTGCCGCTGTCCCCTTCAGTGACGGTCGGGCTGCTAATCGTGAGCGTGCTGGTGTCGTTGTTGGTGATCGTGCCGGTGCCGACTGCACCGACTGCACCGATCGTGATGCTCGTGTCGGCAACGGGCGCGACCGGCGTGACGGTTCCGAGCGTGATGGAGAAAGTTTCATCACCTTCAATGACCGTATCGCCGTTGACGTTGACGGTGATCGTTCTCGTTTCGTTGGCCGTGCCGGAAAACGTCAGCGGGCTGCTCGTCACGACGGTGTAGTCGCTGCCGTTCGTGGTGATGTCAGCCACGTCAAAGGCGACTGTGAAGCCTCCTTCAACCGCTCTTGGCGACGTGACTGTGAAAGTCATTGTCGTGGTGCCGCTGTTCCCTTCGGTGATCGTGGGACTGCTAATCGCGAGCGTGCTGGTGTCGTTGTTCGCGATCGTACCGGTGCCGATCGCATCTGACGTGATGCTTGCGGCAGCGACCGGAGCAACGGGGGTGACGACACCGAGTGTGATCGTGAAACTTTCATCCCCTTCGATGAGCGTGTCACCGCCGACGTTGATGGTGATCGTCTTCGTCTCGTTGGCCGTGCCAGAAAACGTCAACGGGCTGCTAGTGACGACCGTGTAGTCGCTGCCGTTCGTCGTGACGTTGGTCACGTCGAAGGGAACCGTAAAGCCTCCCTCAACCGCTTTCGGTGACGTGATGGTAAAGGTCATCGTCGTCGTGCCGCTGTTTGCCTCGGTGATCGTGGGACTGCTAATCGCGAGCGTGCTGGTATCGTTGTTGGTGATCGTTCCGGTGCCGACTGCGCCTGACGTGATGCTCGCGGCGGCGACGGGTGCGATTGGCGTGACGACACCGAGAGTGATTGTGAAGGTCTCGTCCCCTTCAATGACCGCGTCGCCGTTGACGTTGATTGTGATGGTCTTGGTTTCGTTCGCAGTGCCGGAGAACGTTAGCGGGCTGCTGGTGATGACTGTGTAGTCGCTGCTGATTGCGGTGACGTTGGCGACGTCAAAGGGGACCGTGAAGCCCCCGTCAACGGCATTAGGCGACGTCACCGTGAAGGTCATGGTCGTGACGCCGCTGTCACCTTCGGTGATGGTCGGGCTGCTAATGGTCAGCGTGCTGGTGTCGTTGTTCGTGATCGTTCCGGTGCCGGTCGCGCCTGACGTGATACTCGCGGCGGCGACGGGAGCGACCGGCGTGACCGTTTCGAGCGTGATCGAGAGGGTCTCATTCCCTTCGATGATTGTGTCACCGTTGATGTTGATAGTGATTGTCTGCGTTTCGTTTGCTGTGCCGGAGAACGTCAGCGGGCTGCGCGTCACGACCGTGTAATCGCTGCCGTTGGTCGTGATATCAGCCACATTGAAGGCGACGGTGAAGCCACCTTCAACTGCGCTTGGTGACGTGACGGTGAAGGTCATCGTCGTCGTGCCGCTGTTGGCTTCGGTAATGGTTGGGCTACTGATGGTGAGCGTGCTGGTGTCGTTGTTGGTGATCGTGCCGGTGCCGACTGCTCCGGTCGTGATGCTCGCGGCGTCAACGGGAGCGACCGGCGTGACGGTTCCGAGCGTGATGGAGAAAGTTTCATCACCTTCGATGACCGCGTCACCGTTGACGTTGATTGTGATGGTCTTGGTTTCGTTCTCTGTTCCGGAGAACGTCAGCGGGCTGCTGGTGACGACCGTATAATCGCTGCCGTTGGTCGTGATGTCGGCGACGTCAAAGGAAACAGTGAATCCACCTTCGACCGCTTTCGGTGACGTGACAGTGAAGGTCATCGTCGTCGTGCCGCTGTTGGCTTCGGTGATCGAGGGGCTGCTGATGCCCAGCGTGCTGGTGTCGTTGTTCGTGATCGTGCCGGTGCCGATCGCACCTGACGTGAAGCTCGCGGCGGCGACGGGAGCAACCGGCGTGACTGTTCCGAGCGTGATCGAGAAAGTTTCATCCCCTTCGATGACCGCGTCGCCGTTGATGTTGACGGTGATCGTCTTCGTTTCGTTGGCCGTGCCAGAGAAGGTCAGCGGGCTGCTGGTGACGACCGTGTAATCGCTTGCGTTAGCCGTGATGTCGGTCGCGCTGAAGGCAACGGTGAAGCCTCCTTCGACTGCCTTTGGTGACGTGACGGTGAAAGTCATCGTCGTCGTGCCGCTGTTCCCTTCGGTGATCGTCGGACTGCTGATCGTCAGCGTGCTGGTGTCGTTGTTTGTGATCGTCCCAGTGCCAGTCGCGCCTGACGTGATGCTCGCTGCGGCGACGGGAGCAACCGGCGTGACGGTTCCGAGCGTGATCGAGAAGGTCTCGTCCCCTTCGATGATTGTGTCACCGTTGATGTTGATGGTGATTGTTTGCGTTTCGTTCGCAGTGCCAGAGAAAGTCAGCGGGCTACTCGTCACGACGGTGTAGTCGCTGCTGTTGGTGGTAATGTCGCTGACATTGAATGCGACCGTGAAGCCTCCTTCGACTGCCTTTGGAGATGTGACGGTGAAGGTCATCGTCGTCGTGCCGCTGTCACCTTCGGTGATCGTTGGACTGCTGATGGTCAGCGTGCTGGAGTCGTCGTTAGTGATCGTGCCGGCGCCGGTCGCGGTGGTGATTGTCACGTCGTTTGTGCCGAGCAGGTTGCTGAGCAGCACGATGAAGGTCTCGTCACCTTCAATGACGGTGTCGCCGTTGATGGTGATGGTGACGGTCTTCGATTCGTTGGCGGCATTCCCCGCGAAGTTCAACGTGCCGCTGTTCGCGACGAAGTCGGTATCGCTACCGAGCAAGCCGTCACCAGCGGTAGCTTTGGAGGTGTTGAAGTCGATCGTGAAAGCGTTGTTGATCACGGTGGACGATTTGACGTTGAACGTCAACGTCTTGGTGCCGGAGTCCCCTTCGCTGGTGGAGGCATTGTTGATCGACAGGTTCGATTGCAGGTCATTGAGGTTGATCGTGATGGTCTTGGTCGTGACCGCTCCAGCGTCGTCGGTCACATCGACTGTCAGCGAGAAGACGGGATTGGTTTCAAAGTCGATCGCTGCAGCGTTGTTGACTCGAATCGCTCCCGTCGTGGCGTTCATGGCGAAAGCGTTGGACGTGTTCCCGGCAGTGATGGCGTAATTCAACGAGCCGCCGTCAGCATCCGACGCAACGGCGGTCCCGACTGCCGTGTTGTTGGCACTGTTCTCATTGAAGTTGAAAGTCTGCGCGTTGAATTGCGGTGCGCGATTGACAATCAAGGCGACATCGTTGTTCTGTCCGCCGCCGTTATCGAAGTCGTAGTAGATGTGAAACTTCTTGCCGGCGATCGTCAGCAAAGCACCCTGCGACAGACTGCCGAATGTGCCGTTGATTGCATCGGAGCCGTCGTTGTTGACGATCACAAACGTCGCGCCCGCTGCTGGCGTGAATCCGAGAATCGCGTCGAGCGTCGCTCCGTTGAGATCGACCGTCCCCGTGACGTTGAGTTGATCGTAGCCGGTTCCCACAGTCGTTCCGTTGAGTTCCACGCTGAAGATTGAGCCGCTGTTGAACGTCACGCTCCCCGAATTCACGATGCCGGGCGAGTTGCCCGGCGCGAGTGTGCCGCCGTTGTTGATCGTCAGAGTGTGTCCGCCGCCGATCGTCCCTGAGCCACCGAATGTGCCGCCGCTAGCGACGACGACATCCGATGTCAGTGAGCCATTGAGTAACAGGGTTCCGGCAAGGATTCTGGTCAAGCCAGTGTAGGTGTGTGGGCGAGTCAGTGTGAGCGTACCGGTACCGGACTTATCCAATGAACAGTTTTGATCGTTCGCGGTGGCTCCGCCGAGGAAACCGTTGAAAGTTGAGTCGTCGGCTAAATTCAAAGTTAGGTTACCGAGAGAGCCCGAACCGTTGAGCACGCTTCCGCTACCGGTTAGCCCCGCGATGGTTTCTAAGAAGCCGTTGAGCTTGAAGGTCGCTCCCGACGGGACATCCAAGAGAGTGCTGTCAGCGATCCGATTAGAGCCGTTGAGCGTAAAGGTCCCGCCGCTGAATTGGATGGTCCCCGTTCCCGCAGTCAGTCCAGCGACGTCGATCAGCACGCTCCCCGCTTCTTTCAGAAATTGATTCGCGTTGCCAGATGAGTTCGTGACGAGTTGATTCGCGTCGAAGCTCAACGGATTGCCGCTCACCCCGATCCCGCCGCTCCCCGATATCAGCGAAACTCGATTAGCGATGATGTCGTTTGGAGCGGTGCCGGAGGTGATCGCTCCAGTTCCGCTGTTACTCAATGAGACGTTACCGCCGTTTGTATTCAATCCAGCCGTTCCGCCGGAGAAGGTGATGTCCTTGTTACTGCCCGCCGTCAGATTCAGGTTGGTCGTGGTCGGACGCGAGATCGCATTGCTAATCGTGATCGCACCGCTGTTGCTGTCACCGATTTGCACCGTTCCCGCCGTGATGCGATCGAGTTGTCCGTCACTCAACGAGAACTCACTCGAACTGGCTGCCCCTAATCCGATGGGCGTTCCGAAAGTGAGCGGACGGAGGGTGAGTCTGTTTCCCGAACCTGCGGTGAAGCTGGGCTGCGACACTCCGACGTGGATGACGTCGGCAACGAAAGTGATGGGGGCATCCGTTGTCGCGATAGTGATGTCCGAGTCCGTGACGCCGATTCCTTCCGACGTTCCGCCAACACCGCCGATCCCTTGCAGACTGATTTGACCGGTGTTGGCCAAGAGGTCGGAGCTCGATGCGATCAAGATGCCGTCGTTCTCCGGACCACTCGTACCGCGCGACTCACCGAGCAGCTCAATCTCACCACTTCCAGTCGTTTCGATGAGCGACGAGTTTTGCATCAAGATGCCGTACTGAAGATTGCCCGCATTACCGCTGCGTCCCAAGAGACTGATCGAGCCGAGTCCCGTTGTTCGAATCGTTCCCTGATTCAATTCAATTCCGCTGAAGGAGGAGGTGGTTGGCGTCCCTTGTTGATTGGCCTCCAACGAAATGTCGCCGTCAACCGCTTGCATGCTCGCCCCAGTAGCGACGTTGATGTTGCGTGTCGCGTGAAGCGTGATGCTCGCGGTTCCGGTCAGGCTCACATCGGAGTTGGACGTGCTCAGCGAGATCGTCCGGCCCTCGGCAACGAGGCTCCCGTTGCCGGCTAAGCTCAGCACGTCAGTGAACGTGACGTCGCCCGCCGCTCCGCCGCCGAGGTTTTTGGCGTCGATGATCAGATCGCGAATCGCACTGCCGCCGGAGTCATCGACGGTTGCAAGCGTCGCCGCGCCGCTGCTGCCCGTGCCGTTTGCGACCGTGTTGATCGTGAGACTGCGACTGGAACCGGTCGCGCTGATCGAGCTGCCGCTGAAGCTGACCGATCCGGAATCGTTGTTACCGACGTCGCCAGTCGCGATGAGGATGTCAGCATTGAGGACCGTGTTTCCGACGAAAGTCAGTGAGCCGCCGTCCGTGTTGACGTTCGCCGTGAGTCCGATTGTGTCGGCGGTCACATCGAGATCGGCGAGAGCGATCATCGCTCCGACTGCGCCGTTGAATGTCGTCGGGGCCGCCCCGGACATGACCGTCAGCGAATGGAGGCCGTCGACCGCATTGAGATTCACCGCTCCATCACTGGCGGTCGAGCCGTTGGTATTGATCGTGACGTCGATCCCCAACGTGACCGCACCGTTGATCGTCACCGTGCCGGCCAGGTTGTTCGTCGTGTCGCCGTTGGTGGCGATGAGCGCGGCGTTGAGCAGAATCGATTCAGCAGTGAGTGTCAGATTGCCGGTGGAGGCGGCTGAGCCCAGCAATAACGACGATCCCAATGACACGACGTCGCTTCCGGTTTCTCCGTTGATTGTCAATGCGGCTCGGAAGTCCGCATCAAGACCACCGACATTGACCGTGTCGTCGCCCGCGCCGGCCAGCACTGTCAAAGACTTGTTCGGATTAAGGAACGCCAGCGACTCACCGGAGGTCGAGTCAACCACCGTTTGGCCGCTTGCACCGGCAGTCAATTCGATGATCTCACTGTCGCCACCAAATTGCAGAGAAACGTGATCGGCAGCGACGGAAGAAAGAATCGGTTCGAGCCCGGTGTAGTTGATCGAACCATTGCCGCTGAATTGGATCGAGCCGCTGCTAGCGTCCGTGAATGAGTACGTCGCGGAATCGAACGTGTCGCCGCTTTGCAGGATCAATGTGTCGCCGCTGCCGCTCGTCGGTGCTCCGCCATTGAACGTGATCGTCCGCGAGAATCCAGTGGTGACATTCAGCGTCAGCGTGTCGGTTCCCGCTCCGCCGTGGAAGATGATCCCGCCGCTGAATGCAGCGAGCGGAATTGTGAGGCGGTTGGTCCCGTCTCCGGTTGCACCAGCGATCCCAGATGTCAGGAATTCATTCGGGGTGTTGCTGTGCAGTGTGACGCCGCTGGCGTCGATGGTCAGCGTCCAGTTGTCGTCGGAATTGCCACCGAGGATATCGTCGATTTGCAGATCGTTGCCGTTCAGAACGATCGCCGTCGAACGGAGGTCTTGCGTGGCGAAGGCCAAACCTTCGAGCGTCTCACCGGGATCAAGACGAACCTCGAACGTTCCCGGAATGGGTGAGGTCCAATTGTCGTTGATGTTGAGCTTGCCGTTGTCGAAGTCCGTTGAGAGCAAATCGCTCTTGCCGTCCTTATTGAGGTCCACCAAGAGCACGCTGTCTTGGCCGCCAGTGGCCGAGACAAATCTTGGTGGGTTGAGTGTGGCATCGGGGTTCACCGCGAAAATGGCCAATACAGGATGGCCCGGCAACGTCACTGCGATGCGGCGGCTTGGAATGTTGAAGTCGATTGCTCCCGGAATGTTCGTCAGCGTTGCTTTAGTCACTGCCGTGAAGTTGCCGCTGCTGTTGTTGAGCAAGACTTGGATCGTCTTGTCTCCCGCAGTCGTCAGGATGAAGTCTTGATCGAGGTCGAGATCAAAGTCACCGGCGCTATCGAGCGAGATCGGATTGTCTCCGGTTGTGAATGTGCCAATGTGTGTCAGCGTTCCGTCGGAGTTGTTCCGCAAGACAAACGCTTTGTCATTCGACGAGTCGATAAAAACGAGGTCTTGATCGCCATCGCCGTCAATGTCCGCTCGCGCGATGTCTTCACCGCTGTCGGCACCGGTTACAGTGAGTATGTTGGAGGTGAATCCTCCGAAACCATTGTTGGTCAGGATCGTCAAGTCGCCAGAGCTGCTGCTGGTGACGACGACATCAAGTTTCCCATCGTTATTCACGTCGATCAGTTCAATCGCGCGCGGGTTCGTGATCCCTGAAATCGTCGTGGCAGTTGTGAAGACCCCATCAAAGAACACGGTCAGCGAGTTACCAACGTTATTCGCGACAATCACATCCGGCTGACTATTCCCATTGAGATTCCCCAAGCGGATCGCGGTCGGAGTCTGCCCGACAGGTATCGTGTCGGTGTTGAACCCGCCGTTGATATTGGTGGTAATCGTCAGGCTATTCCCGTCCGGATTCACCGTGAGGAGTTCAGGAACGCCATCGAGATCGAAATCATGAGTGGCGAGCAGCTCGCCAATAAATTGCGGACGTGAGTCAGAGATTGATACGAAGGTGGCAGGCCCGAACTGCAAACCGAACGGCCCTGTGCGGAGCGTCCCCAACGGCGACTCAGCGACAACCAAGTGTGACTTATTCGGTGCGACTCCGTTGATCGTAAAGACGCCTGCATGACCTCCCGTGACGTCCGTTGGTTCATCAGGGTCACGGTGACCGTTGCGGTTGAGGTCCACGAAAACCTGGAGGTCACCGAATCCGTCGTCTTCGCCTGGGTCACGGACACCGTTGCTGTTTGCGTCGATGAAGACTCGTCCGCGGATTGTGCCGAGTTCCACGCTGCCGAAGTTGACGTTCGTAAATCCGCCAGAGGCGAGATTGACCTGTGCTCCGAAAAGCTGGTTCGTGCCGAGCATCAGCGAGGCGGCTGCGGCGTCTTGTCCGATGATGACATCGAGTAGCGTGTCATCATTGAAGTTGGCAAACGCGAGTGCGCTCCCTGTTGTACTCGCAAAGAAAGTGGCGTCAGTTTGAGCCTGAAACATGCCGTTCAACGTTCCCTGCGCCACGATCAACTTGCCGCTAGTGGTTGTGATTGCCAAGTCGTCTAAGCCATCTCGATTGACGTCGGCAACCACCAGATCGCTGACAGGCGAAGTCGTCGAGAAGGAGGTAGCGGCTGCGTACACGAACGGCGTCACTGAATTGCGAATGCTGACTTGATTGGTCGATTGCGAGACGACGGCAATGTCCGGCAGCGCATCGCCATTAAAGTAACCGATTGCGACTGCTCCTGGCGTTGCGGCTGTTGCGAAGATTCCTGCTTCCGTGAAACCGCCGGTTCCGTCGTTTGAAAACAAGAGCACTTCATCGGTCGCGCGGTTGACCGCGACGAGGTCTAAGTCACGGTCGTTATCCAAATCGACGAGTGCGATCCCGGCGGTGTCGTTGTTCGCGTCTGACAGGAAACTCTGGTTGAAAGTGAGACCGCCAGCACTCTTAAAGATCTCAATGGAGTCATTTCCAGACGCGCGTGTCAGGCTGACCACAAAGTCGGCGTCGCCATCGCCGTTGAGATCACCGACGGTCAAATCATTCGGCGTGCCGCTTAGCACGACCGTGCTCACAACCGAGAAAGTTCCCGCGTCATTACGAATGAGACTGACGCTGTTGTCGCCGGAGTTCATGACCAACACGTCGAGATCGCCATCGTGATCGAGATCGGCGACTTGCACTCTCCTCGGCTGCGAGCCGACGCCGACGGTGATATCGTTGCCGAGACCGTTGGTTGTCCCTAAGAAAATGTGAGCCAGTCCATTGCCGCTGCTTTCGCGACTGAGAGACACGACGTCCGTTTTGCCATCGTTGTTCAAATCCGTCGTGAGGATGTCGGAGATGAAGTCCCCCGTAGGAACAGCGGGTTCTTCATCAAAGGAGGCGCTCCGCGGAGTCGTTTGCACGAATCCAGGAGTCAAGATTTGATAGACGCGGTACTTGCCGGGGAGCACTCCCTGAAAGAAGTAGTTTCCTGTTAGTCCGCCAAAAGGGCCGGGGAATGACGTCGTTGTTTGCGGCTCAAACGAGTCCAGACGACCGTTGCCATTCATATCCAGAAAGACCGGAACGCCACCGACCCCGAGTTCGTCACGATCTTGAAGACCGTTGCTGCTAAAGTCGTTGAAGATCGTTCCAGTGACCGTGGCGAAATCCTGATTGCCGAAATCACGATTGCTCAGCGGCGTACCGGTCACCGCGGTGACTGAATAGGAGCAGGTCAAATTGCTCAGCACAGTGAGGTTGTCGCTGCCGATATTCGCCGTGATCAGATCACGACGACCATCACTATTGAAGTCCGCGAACGCAATCGCCGCCGGTTGTGTGCCAGTTGCGAAAACAAAACTATTGGGAAAAGCGCCATTGTCGTTGACCAAGACGGTGATCGTTCCACTCGCCGATTCATTCGGCACGAACAAATCGGCGTCGCCATCGAGATCAACATCAGCGGAGCCGAGTGACGTCGGATCAACTCCACTCAAGAGGGCGACCGGTGGCCCAAACATTCCCGTGCCGGAGTTCTCCAACAACAGCACCTCACCCGTGCCGACCGCACCAAACACTAGATCAACGTCGCCATCCCGATCCACATCCTCTGCCAACAGCGAACTGGGGAGCGTTCCCGAAACGTTGATCGCCGTCCGCGTGAACGTGATCCCGGAATTGTCATTTCGCAGCAACGAAATCTCGTTCGACAGTTTGTCGGCAGTGACGAGGTCGATCTGCCCATCGTTATCGAAATCGGTCGCGATAATGTCGCGCGGCCCATCGCCGACGCTGACCGCAGGCAACGTCGTGAATACGCCAGAACTCGTTTGCTGCAACAACGAGACGTCGTCCGAGCCTTCATTCGCAACGGCGATATCGAGATCGCCATCGTGATCCAAATCGACCAGCACAATCGCTCGCGGTGAGGTTCCCACAGCAAAGTTCTGGACTGCGTTGAATCCAGTCGCATTACTGAAGAAGACCGACAGGTTGTTCGAATCCTTGTTGACCACGACGAGATCGAGCCGTCCGTCACCATTCAAATCGCCCGCGACAACTTCTTTCGGCGTTGACCCAACGGTGAAGGAAATCGGAGTCTCCCAACTGCCGTCAGGCATTCGAGGAACGATGGTCAACAAGTTGGCCGAGGTTTGTACGAACGCCACGTCCGTTGTGCCGTCGTTATTGAAGTCCCCCGTGATGACGCTGCTGGGATCTGCTCCCGTGGCGATCTCCATCGCGGAACTGAAACGGGGCGGCGTCATACCAGACGTCTGCCGTGCATTGAACGGCAACAATTCGGAGATCACCTGCGTCCCGGGTGGAATGAACGTCAGCGTGTAGCTGCCGACTTCTTCGATTTCTGGAGTCAGCGGGTTGTCAAAGAATGCGGTCGATGCGAACGGTTCGTCGGGATCAAGGCTGCCGTTCGCATTTGAGTCGAGGTAAACGGTGACGCCGCCCCGTCCCTGCTCATTCACGTCACGCAGGCCATTGCCGTTCAAGTCAGAGAAGACCAAGCCGGACGCAGTCGTGTGAAATAACTCGACGGCCCCGATATCGGTCGAGACACCGTTGACACCAACCCCAGCGACGTTGATCCGAGCGAAACCACGTTGGTCCGTCGTTTGCGAACCGGAATCGTTGCCGCGATCAATCGCCGGGCTACCCAGCAACAACGCGTGAGTCTCTGGCGTTTGCGGAAACAAAGTCACGACAGCCGGGGAGCCTCCTGGATTTCCAAAATTTGCGTTCTGTGCGAACGGATTCGTGTTGTTGGCCAGCGGGCCAAGTCGCGGATCAATCAGAAAAAAGAAATCTCCGCCACCACCGTAGTCGCCATTCGGCATGCTGTTGTTCAGAGAAAACTGATTCGCGTTAATGCGCGTGATCGTGAAAGTTCCATTCGCCGCCGTGTTTCCGGTCACGCCCTTGATGCGCAATCGATCGCCGGTTTGCAGCCCGTGATCGGTCACCGTCACCACGATCGGCGACGTGGTATTGCTTGAGACAGAGTCGATCGCCGTCCCGCCATCACCGCCGACGATGTCCCCGTTTGTTTCAGCGAGGAAGCCGACCGCCGTGTCGATGTCGCCGATCAGATTGTTACCGTTGGTCGTGAACGATGTACCGCTGACATCCGCGTCGATATTTAGGAGGCTGAAGTTCCCCGCCACGATCGTGTTCTTCAGCGACCGCGTTCCGGCGTTCGTCGCAAAGATGCCGCCACCCATCGCTGCTGAGTTCGTCGAGAACGTGCTGCTGCTGATCGTGGTTGTCCCGGAATCAAACAAGCCGCCGCCGTTACCGCTGCTGTTGTTTTGCGAGACAGTGCTGTTTTCAATCGTTAGCGTTCCCGCATTGGAAATGCCGCTGCCGTCAGTCGCCATGTTCCGCGAGATCGTCGATCGCAACACGTTCGTGGTTGTCGACGGCTGCAAAAACAGTCCGCCGCCGGGGACGTTCGACGTGTTTCCGTGGATCTGCGATTCAGTCACGTTGAGCGTCGCACCGTTACCGATCGCCGCGATGCCGCCGCCGCCAGCAAGCCCCGTTGCGCTGAGATTGTGATTGCCATTCACGGACGATCGGAGCACCGTCAGCCTTCCGCGATCAACGAGCAACCCGCCACCGAAGCCGGCTGTCGCTGTGTTTTCGGAAATCTCACTGCCGCTGATCGTCGTCGTGGCCGGAGAGGCAATGTTCTGTGAAATGGCGATCGCACCGCCGCTGGCGGAACTCGTGTTATGACTAAATCGCGAACCGCTGATCGTGCCTGGCCCGACATGAGCCAGCGCGCCACCCGGGCCGCTGACTGCGTTGTTCGAGTCAAACAAGGAGTTCTCAATGACGAGCGTGTCATTGAAGTTGTGAACCGCGCCGCCGGATGATCCGCGATTGAACTGCAACGAGCTGTTGCGGATCGTCAACCCGCCGCCGCTGCGAGAACTTTCGTTGGAGATACCGCCACCTAGTCCGCTCGCCAAGTTGTTCCGGATCGCCACTTGATCCAACAACACGGAGGCCGAGTTGATGCGAATGCCGCCGCCGCGTGCCTCAAGGCCCGTTCCGTTGCGCATACCGTTGGTGATGCTCATTCCGGAAATCGTTGTCGCCGCTCCGGAGAAAATATCGAACACGCGATCGCTGAAGTTGCCGTCGATGATCGTTGCCGCCGCACCAGCACCGCGAATGTTGAGCGACTGCGTGATGTCCAAGTCGCCGGATGCGGCTGAGTTTTCGATCGCTCCTGAAATCGTCAGCCGGTAATTCCCCGCAGGGACAACGATGGTCTGTGTTCCCGCGAGCGCGTTCGCCTCTTGAATCGCCGCACGCAGCGAAGTTTTTCCCGCAGCGTCGATCGCCACTCCGTCACCCGGATTGATGTCCGTCGAGTCAATCTCGGAGTTGACGAAGAAGCCCGTGAAGCCCGCTTCGACCGCTCCGATGTCCGCCGTGTTGGATGTTCCGCCGTTGAGAATTCGCGGAACGCCCCGTTGATCAGACCCGCTCACACCGAGATTGCTCCCCGCATCAATCGCTGGGCTGCCGGCATTTAGCTTTTGGGTTCGAGTTCCGCCGCCGTAGTTCGCTAATGGTGCCAATTGAGGATTCACCGGCGAGGCGAGCGTTCCGACTATGTCGCCGTTGACGTTGTTTGCAAACGGGTTGATCCCGACACCGATCAAGTTGTGCCCGCTGCTATTGAGCGACGACGAAGTAGCAAACAGGTCCGGCCCGCTCATGGTGGCCGTATTGGTGGCAACAATCGTGTTCTGCAACGAAATACGATTCTTAGACGGATCGCTCGCCGCCCGACTGGCAAGGCCGCCGCCGTTCCCCGCAGAGTTATTCGCGATCGTGGCATTCAAGAAGGAAAGCGTGCCTCCTTGATGAAACAGTCCGCCACCTTCACTGGCGGTCGCTCCCGCTTGCGAAGTGGCGCTGTTGCCGGAAAAAGTCGAGTCCGAAACGACCGTGTTGCCTCGCAGTTGCAACAGCCCGCCCGCTTGTCCGCCGACCGTTGCAGTTCCCGTCGCGGTGTTGCCTGCCAGCGTACTGTTCCGCAGCGACAGCAACGCGCTGCTATTCATCAAGATGCCGCCGCCGCTTTGAGCCGTGTTGTCTGCCAACTCCGAAAATTGGATGTCCGCACTGATATTTGCGGGCATTGTGTCACTGCCGTTACCGCTCAGATTCAAGCCGCCGCCGCGACCGGTCGTGGCCGAGTTGCTCTTGATCGTACTTCCGATGATCGTTGCCGACCCTGAGTTTGAGTCGATACCACCGCCGTTCGCATTCGCCACATTTCCCTGGATAAAACTGCGGATCACTTCCAGCGATCCCGCACTTGCGATGCCACCACCGTTCGCACCGGTGGTGTTGTTGGTCACGCTGGAATCGTAAACCTTCAGCGTTCCCTGAGACGAGATGCCGCCGCCGTTGAACACGGCAGAGTTCGACGTCACGGTGGAGCCAACGAGCGTGACACTCCCCACAAAACCAACGGACAATCCGCCACCGTTCAAACCAGTCTGGTTGTTGGTCAGAATGACGTTTCGCAATTCAACATCACTGTTGGCTCGAACGCCGCCGCCAACTTCTCCGAAATCAACCGTCTGGCCTTTTTGGATTTTCACCCCTTGGATCAAGACTTTGCTCGCGCCAAAAATGTCGAACACACGGTCCTGAATCGCCGGCCCAATTCCTCCCGCAAAGCCCATCTCGATGGTCGTGTTCTGCGAACCCGCCCCGATGATCTCGATGTCGCTAAAGAGGTCGAGGTCGCCGCTCTCGCTGTTGTTTTCGCCGTTACCGTCAATCGTGAGCTGATACGTGCCAGCCGATAGGACGATCGTTTCCAGGCCGGCTGTGGCGTTCGCGTGCATGACTGCCGCACGCAGAGACGTTTGCAAACCAGTCGTCCCCAGGTCCGCATCAGCGACACCATCTAACAGGTCAGCGTCAGGCAGGTCATTGAACGTGTTGACGACAACCGTGCCGGTCAGCACTTGCCGAGCTTCTAGTCCCTCGGCGGTCAGTGCCAAAATCCCTTCTTGGAGTTTGCGCTGGCGGCTGGGACGTTTCGATGACGGTTGTCGGATCGTGGCAGGCCAACGGAGCCGATGGAGCCAGGACAAAAACAGCATGGCGGCGCTCGCTCGTCTAGAAAGTCAAAGTTTGATGGTTGCGGAGAAGCTGCGGTGTTGGCCCGCATGTGAAATAACGCAGTTCTCGTCGGTGGAAGTCAGTCAAAGTCTCCGGAAACGTAAGTGAGATAGTTTGAGTGTCACTCTACTGGCGCAAACGGGGCTGTTGAAACCCGAATATCTGCTGCGGTCTACCGCTACCCGTTGATCCGCAAACTCAATGGCCATCTTGTGCTCCGATCAACCAACACAATGGGATCGGCACTCGTGACCGCGAACTTTTTGAGAGCTTTCAACAACACCGTTGATCGGTGTTGGTTCATTTCAACTTGGCTGCCTAACCCCAACCGTCAGTAGCAAGTTCGCCCACAAACGCTGGTCTGCGGTCTGGATCGTCAGGACGTGGTCGCGAGAACTGACGGCTTCGTAGAAGTCCCATTTTGGGATCGGCTGCAAAACGATCGGCGACTTCGCTGCGGCAAACATCTGCCGATACTCGGCCCAAATCGGAGGATCGCCCTGCAAGGCATACGGGTCATCCGCCGGAATCCCCATTGTGTTCGCCGCCTCGATCGGAAGTGCTGCAATCAGAGCCGCGAGCACCTGAGTGCAACTCACAACACCGGGCGACAGATTCAAGCTCACCAATTGGGCGTTCGGCCCCAACGTGTTCGATGCTGGATAATTTCCATCAGCGATCAACACCTTCGAGTGATGTCCCGCTCTCGCGAGGATGGCGGTGATTTCTGGATGCAACAACGTGTGGTTCAACATGATGATTCTCCGTAGTCACAAGCTGCCAGCTTGTGAGCGACTTCATTCCCAAAATATTTCTCATCAACCGATTTTGCATGCGCTCAGCTTGCACTGGGGCTGCTCTAAGCAAACCCAACTTTCAACGCTTCCAAGTGCCGTGCGAAATGTTCGGCGAGCACCTCGGTGTACGTTTCGGGATGCGATTCCAGGACACTCCTGACTTGCTTGCCGAGTTCAGGATTTGTCAGCGTAGAACCGAAGGTGCAATGCAGAATCTGTCGGCCCGGAGCAGTGAATCCTTTACCGGCGGGGACGTCACACCACATTTCCAGATAAGTCTGTTCCAACTCACGAGCCGAGTTCAATTGCTCCGGTGCTGGGACGCCGCTCAATGTGGCAGAGACGTGATACGTTGCCTTGTCCGTGTCATACCGTCCGCGAGCGAACGAAATAATCTCGCGAAACAGCCGCTCGTCATGTCGTGCGACTACTCGCAAGGCTTCGAGGTAACTCGTTCCTGCAGTCTTGACGTGGAAGCGACCTTTTGTCGCTCGCGATAACGCGGCGTACATCGAGACCTTGTCCGATCCAGAATGCAGACTGAGCTTATACGGTCCGAGCATCGCAGCAATCGCGGCATGATCATTCAGCGACCGATCGAGCAGCGTGAGGTCACCCTTGAAATCAACCCCCTTCTCAAAGTTGCCGACAAATCGCGGCGCGAGGCTGACGAGCTTCATGCCACGAGTGAGACACTGGTCGGCAATGATGTAGTGTTCGGCGAGTGTTGTCGGATTGTCGGTTTCGTCGACACTCAGTTCGATTTCAAAATCGCGCCCTGCTTTCGTCTGCACGTCTCGAATGTAATCCGACAACGTCACTGCTTGATTGATCGCTCGACCGTATTTGACAGCCGCTTGCAGGCACGCACGTTCGGTGAAATCGACCACAGTTCCCGTCGAGAGCGAGACTCGGCGGCCAACATAACGCGAGCCCCAATTCACATCGGCTGCGATCGATTTTGCTTGCTCACGCAACGTCGATTCGTCGTAGGAGTCCGCTTTCGGGTCGACTGCTCCTGACGGGTCGATCGTAAAGAATGTGAAGCCGATCTCCGCAGTCCGATCGACGTCTTCCGGTGTCTTCAGGTGATCCGCGTCAGCACCGCTGATGCCGGTCCAGTCTGCGGAGGCCATGCCTTTGACGGCGTCGTCGATCACTTGCTGCGGGGTGCGTTGTGTTCGCGTCATTTCGCGAATCGACTGCTGTGGAAAGATCGGTTCAATCCCGCAAGGAACTCGCAACATTGCTGCGATATGGCCCGGAGTGGCCGAGCCGATTCGATCACCAAAACCAAAGCTCGGTTTCATTCCGAGAGTCTGAAACTTCATGGGCATCCTCAATGAAATTGTGCGTCGTGACCAACGAGTTCAGGAACATAATGCTTGTCGAGGTTGGCGTCTAAGAATGCGTTGGAAAAGTTCCAAGAAATATTGCGAAGAAACAAACCGCTCGTGTCACTGGCGAAATTCGTGGGCATCGGTCAAATGCCCTATTGAAAGTCACAAGTCGCACTTTGGAACCAAGAGGCCGCAAGACAACACGATGCCACAAAAGCCAAGACCGAAAAAAGGACCGGGCCGCAAAGAATCCAAGCGAGAGATCGCACGACAGCCCAAGCCGTCAAAAGACTCGGTCTTAATGAGCGTTGTCGACGAGATCGAAGGGGAACGAATTCTGTGCTCATCGCTCACTCGCGCTCCGCTCGCCGCTGCGATTGCCGATCATTTGCCAGAATCGAGTGTTGTCTGTTTCTATTTGGATGTTTTTCTTGCGGAGCAAGCTCGTCAACAAGTCTGTGAAGGACGTCCGAATCTTTCGATCGTTTGCGAGACAGATTTGCCGGAAGGGGAATTCGACACAGTCGCGTTTCCGTTCTTGAAGCAAGGCGAAGCGGAACTCACACGCGAGCTGATGCAACAGGGATATGAGCGACTCAAGGTCGGCGGCAAGATGTTTGTCAGCACAAACAACCCGCGTGACAAATGGATCAAAGAACAACTCGAAATGCTGTTCGACAAAGTCGCGACGCGACCGCACACACACGGTTTGATTTACACGGCCACCAAAACCGAGTTGCTCAAGCGCGTGCGAGATTTCACAGCCGAGTTTGCCTTTCGTGATGGCGAACGAATCGTTAAGGCGATCAGCCGCCCCAGCGTATTTAGCCATCGCGAATTAGATGTCGGCTCACGTGCCTTGCTCGAAGCGACGATGGAACCGACCAAGGTCGTGCGAGCTGGAATGCGAATTCTCGACATCGGCTGCGGAACGGGGACTGTCGGTATTGCCCTCGCGCTGCGTGCTCCGCGTGTTCATGTCCATGCCGTTGATTCCAATCCGCGGGCTTTGCAATGCACCGTTCGCAGCGCGGCCTTGAACGGACTGCGAGTTCTCAATCGCTTGCCGAAGCCGCTCTCCATGGCCTTCCCCACGAAGGGAGAGGTCAGCAAGGCCATCGCCAAGAAGGCTGCTGCCAAAAAAGCGGCTCCCACAGTGAAGGAAGATTTGCCTGGTGGCCTCACTGAACCGGAAGACGACATTTCGACACTTTCCACTCAACTCGACGCCGAAGGAGACATTCCACTGCCGGGAACGTTCGACCTCGTCATGGCAAATCCGCCGTACTATTCGAACTGGGCAATTGCAAAGATCTTTGTCGAAGGAGCGGCGCGAGCACTCAAGCCGGGGGGCAAACTGTTTCTCGTGACAAAGAACGGTGAGTGGTATCTTAACAACCTGCCGTTCGTCCTAGCCGACGTTCAAGCTCGTGACGTTCGCGACTACGTAATCATCACCGCCAAGCAGCGCCAGAGTCGCTAGCCGGAATTATTCATGAGCCGGCGAAAATCTTCCGGAGGGTGTTTCATACAAGCCCGGCTGGCGCGTTCCGGCTGATTTAACCAGTTCATGAAGGTCGTTTTGAGCACTACGCAATTGTGAGTGGTTCCGGCCATTACCACTCGTGGATGTGTCGTGCTAACTTTCCGTAATTAGGGAGGTTATTGTGACCCCGATCTCTGACGCTGTTGGAAGCATTTGCGTCAGGTAAGAAAGCTTGGCTCCTTCGCAATCGCACAAGGAAATAATCATGCCATTGTCTCGCCGAAATTTTCTGACTGTTGCTGCTGCTGGAACTGCTGCGATTGTTGCCGCTCCAGCCGTTGTTACCGCGAGCAAAACGGAGAAGCCGTTAATCGTTGGTGAAGGGGAACATCGGTTTGAGGTTGCTCACGAATGGCCGCAACTTCCAGACAAGTACACGTGGCAGACGACGCACAACGTGGCGGTCGATAAGTCGGGGAATCTGTACGTCATTCACGAAGGGCGAGCCGACCTGAAAGATCATCCTTCGATCTTCGTGTTTGACGCTGAAGGAAAGTTCATCCGCGCGTTCGGGGCTCAATTTCAAGGAGGTGGGCACGGGATCGAGATTCGTCAGGAAGGGAGCGAGGAGTTCCTCTATGTCTGCGCATATCAGCACCTTAAGACGTTCGCCAAGATGGACCTCAAGGGCGGGATCGTTTGGCAGCAATATGCGCCGATGGAATCCGGTGTTTATGCGCCGGGTGAGAACACTCGGTTTGAGGATCGGCCGGAGCCGATGAAAGTTTGGGGCGCGGATCGGTTTTTGCCGACCAATTTTGCTTTCCTGGACGACGGCGGGTTCTTGTTGATCGACGGTTACGGCGCGTCTTACGTGCATCGCTACAACAAAGATGCGAAGTGGGTGAGCTGTTTCGGCGGAGTTGGTCCCGGTGAAGGTAAGTTTGCGACGCCGCATGGTGTTTGGGTCGATAAGCGAGAAGGCAGGACTCCGTCAATCGTGGTCTGCGATCGGGCGCATCATTCGTTGCAATACTTCACGATGGAGGGCAAGTACATCGAGACGCTCAAAGGCTACGGTCTGCCAGCGAACGCCGAGACATGGAAGAACTTGCTTTGCGTTCCGGAGTTGCACGCTCGCGTCACGTTGCTAAATGAGAAGAACGAAGTCGTCGCCCGGCTCGGCGAAGATGTCGCACGCGTCACGGCAAAGGACGGCGGCCAAATTCGTGGCGACAAGTCGAAGTGGGTTGATGGCAAGTTCGTGCATCCGCACGATGCCTGCTTCGGCCACGACGGCAGCATCTTCGTCGCGGAATGGGTCGGAACTGGACGCATCTCAAAGCTCAAGAAGCTGAGCTGATTGTTGTGGACTAATTCCGTAGCTTGGTTTTCTAAACGGGGCAACTCGGTTCGCCCGCTTTGGAAAACCGGGCTACGGAAATCTGCAGTCACAACATTACTCGACTGCCGGGCGTGCCGGATTTGCCCAATGGCCGGTCGGATCAACGCCGCGGACGACGACACCTTTCTTGTTCCACTCGGCACCAGCACGGACGTCGGGAGTGCAATAGCGGAGCGTCAGGCCGCAGCGTCGGCGGTCGGAGGTATTCGCGTCAGAACTGTGCAGCAGCAGGTCGGCGTGGATGGAGAATTCGCCCGCTTTGAGTTGGTCGTAAACGACGGTGCCATATTGCTCGGCGTTGTCGATGCTCTGATTGAGCACGTTGTGGTCCGCCTCGCTACTTGGCCGATAGGTCAGATGTCCGACGTGTTGTGAACCGGCAACGAACTTCATGCAGGCGTTTTCGATGTCCGCATCGTCAATTGCCAACCAGACGGTGACGGTCTTAGATGGCGTCAGCGGCCAATAACTCGCGTCCTGATGCCATGCCACAACTTTGCCGTCACGTGGCATTTTGCAGAAGAAGTGCGAACCCCAGCCAATCACGTTCGGGCCGAGAATGTCAGCCACGAAATCGACAATGCGTGAGTTCGTGATTAAGTCGTAGACGTAACCGTATTTCAAATGTGCCGTGCTGATTGAGTAGCTGTCGCCGCCAGCGGCAATCACTTTTGCTAGTAACGTGTCGAAATACTGACGATTCTTGAGCGTCTGCGATTCGTCGAAGACGCGTACGCCGCTGATGTAGCCATCGCGGTTGAACTGAGCGATTTGCTCGCGTGAAAGAACTTGGGGATCAGTCACTTGGCTCGGATAGAAACGCAGGTCGCGTTGCATCTGAGCGAGTTGATCTTGTTCTGGTAGAATTTTGAAATCAGTCGCAGCGTTCATGGCCAGCCATCATGAAGATTGTTGATGAAATAAGACTCATGGCGGATTATCAACAATCTCATGTCGAGCCGCAATCGGTTTAATCGGGCGACGATGGACTGGCACGATCGACCAATTGGTTTTTTTGCGTTGAAACTTGCCCAGGTTGAGTAGTTACCGAACGCTTGGAATTTGGTCACGAGTCGTATCAAAAGAGTGATTTGTCCGTTGCCCCAATGCTCCCATGCCAACGACTGCGGCAAGAATGATCAAACCGAACATTAGAGAGACTTCTACCGCGGTCGCTCCGGTTTCTGATTTTTGAAATGAATTCAGCCACGACCAAAGTCGTTCGATGTGAAGGTGCATAAGGTTCAGATGGCGTCGAACCGTGATGGCCGTCTCAAATCGTCTCAGGAATTTCGAAATGGCCATCGGAAGGTTAGGCCAGGAATTCGGTGAGTCAAAAAGAATGCGAAAATCGTCACATTTCTCCGTCTGTGAACGGGTCTTGTCGGGTTTTTGAGTCACGGCTATAAGCCGCCTTGAATTCGACTTTGAAACGTGGTTGACGGAGTGGATTGATCTGTTTGATCGTCTTCGGCAATCACGCTTAGGCAGTCGGCTCTGAAGAGCCGATCAACCACAACCGGTCACGGATGACCCATGATTCAGCGGCTGCGACGACTCTTCTGCCCGGATTTAGCGATCGACTTGGGGACGGCAAACACGCTTGTCTCCGTCCAAGGCGAGGGGATTGTGCTCAATGAACCGTCGGTCGTCGCCCTGGAGAAAGGGACGCGGCGCGTGCTCGGTAAAGGAACCGCGGTCGGCAAGTTGGCCAAGCAGATGCTTGGTCGGACGCCCGATTCGATCACTGCTGTCAGACCGCTGAAGGACGGAGTCATCACCGACTTTGAACTCTGCGAAGCAATGCTGCGGTACTTCATTCAGAAGGCGAGCCGACAGATGCGCGGACTGAAACCGCGAGTCATCATTGCTGTTCCCGGCGGGATCACACCGGTCGAGAAACGTGCGGTCTTCAACAGCGCCGAACGTGCGGGAGCCGGCCGTGTCTATTTGATCGAAGAATCAAAAGCGGCTGGCATCGGAGCTGGACTGCCGATCTCCGAGCCGATTGCGAGCATGGTCTGCGACATCGGTGGCGGTACGAGTGACGTGGCAATCTTCAGTCTTGGAGGGATCGTCGTTGCACAGTCGGTACGGGTGGCTGGCGATGAACTTGACGAGGCAATCGTCGAATACCTCAAACAACATTTCTCACTCCGAATTGGTTCGCAAACGGCTGAGAAAATCAAAATTGAAATCGGCAACGTTTATCCGCTCGAACAAGAACTGACGATGGACGTTCGCGGCCTCGACACGATCAGCGGTATCCCTCGCAAGGCCGTCGTCACGAGCGAAGAGATCCGCGAGGCACTGCGCGAACCGGTGACCGCGATCCTCAACTGCTGCAAGAACGTCATCGAACGCTGCAAGCCGGAACTGGTCGCTGATATTGTCGATCACGGCTTGGTTTTGACCGGCGGCGGCGCTTTGCTGCGTGGGCTGGATCAACTGATGAATGAGCAACTCGGCATTCCGGTACGAGTGGCCGACGACCCGCTGACGACGGTCGCTCGTGGGACGGCGATCTGCCTCGACCATCTGTCGCAATGGCGTGATAGCCTGGACGACGGAGCGAAGGATTTTTGAAGACCCTGATCGTTTAACCGCACGCGGCAGGCACGCACGTATTAAGAATGCGTCTGCCTGCGGCGTGCTGTTAAAGAACCTAAGCGGCAGATCATGTCCAAATTCATCACCATCACCTGCTGTTTGGTCGCGGTTAGCCTCGGTTTCTCGCCACCGAATGTGCAGAGTTGGGTACGGTCGGTTGTGAGAGATGGGCTGAGCCCTGGCGTGCAATTCGCATCTGATACACGAGAGTTCGTTGCGGCTGAGGCCAAGCGGCGATTGCTAGGTGACGATGAACACGAGCAGTCGGAGCAAATTTCAATTCTGAAATCTGAAATCTCAAACCTTGAGCAACAGCTTCGGCGCGAACGGCTCATTGTCCAACGTACACAGCGAAAGCAACTTCTCGCTTTGCAGCGACGGGACGAGTCTCATCGTCCGATTGATCCGCCGCCGTTGATTGTGCCACAGATTGTGCAGGCGAGCGTCTTAGGTGAGGAACTCGCCTCAATCTGGCGATCGACGAGCGGGAAAATTTTGGATCGAGGTCGCTCGAACGGACTCACGGAGACGGCGTTAGTGCTGGAGTCGAATGTCGCACTGCTCGATCAAGGAGAAGACAGTGGCCTTGCCCCGGACCTGCCGGTGTTCGCGGGAAGTTGCGTGATTGGCAAGCTGCAACACGTCGGTCGCTGGAGCAGTACTTGGCTACCGCTCACTGATAAACGATTTCGTGGCCGTGCTCGATTGGCTCGATTGACGACGGACGGATTGGTCTTCAAAGGAGAAGGAGTTTTAGTCGGCAATGGAAAAGATGGATGTTTTTTGACGAAGATCAGTTCAACAGAAGAGCCTGTCAGCGCGGGGGACGAAGTCTTTTCTCTGGAGACTCCGGGCGGCTTTGAAACGCCGTTGTTTTACGGCACGGTAACACGGGCTGAACTTACTGTCGGTGCGACTCATTGGGAGATCGAAGTTCGCCCCGCAGTTGATCCGCGAGTGGCACGATCGGTCTGTGTCGTCCGCCCGCACGTGAATCCAAAACGGTTGGCAAACTGATGCGACATTTCATTCTGGCATTGATGACATATTTCTCGCTCGCAACTCAGGTAGCTTGCGGTACGGCGTTTGTGATCGGCGAATGTCGGCTGCCGGTGATGTGGTTACCGGTGTTGTTGGCCATGACTTGGTTCGATGACGCTCGCGGCATCGCCTGGGCAGCGATGATTGGTTTGATCGCAGACGGACTATCGAGCGGTCGGTTCGGACAAGAAATGCTTGCGACGACGTTGGCAGCGGCGTTGATGTTGCCGGAGCTGCGATCACGTTCGGCATTGCCCATGTTCGTCTGGCAGTTCGCGTTGATCGTAAGCGGATTATTGCTATCACACGGATACGGAAGCCTGTTCGACGGAAACGGGCCGTTGCTGTTGAGTGCATTGCCGCAGATGGCCCTGGAAGCGTTGGTAGGCGCGATCGTGTTTTCAATGACGTCGAGGTTGATCGGAGCGATTTCAAAACCAGCAGCGCAGGCGGCTCGCCTGTAACGCGATTGGCAAATTGCTCGCTTTGTGGTGCATGCGGTTCGCGTGCAGAAGCAGTTGAGCGACGAGACGCACGCGAGCCGTGTGCGCCACAGAAGATGATCTTCATGCGAAACCGACCGACACCGATTTATGCGGAGAATCAGCCGTCTCGAAGCGGTGCGGCTTGGGATATGGATGCCGAGCCGGCGTTGCGTCTGACGTGGTTGTTCGTAGTAATGGCGTTGCCGCTGTTCGTGGTCGCGGGGCGACTCGTTCAATTGCAGTGGTTCTTGGCGGCTGGCTTTGCTGTCGATGAACGGCGAGAGTCGGTTTCATTCGAGCCGATTCCAAGTCGGCACGGTCGTATCATCGCAGCAGATGGGACGGTACTCGCGTTTGACGAAGAAATGTTTCAAGTTGTAGTACATTACCGTTGGCTCGAAGAACCGCCGAACCAACGGTGGCTGCGCGATGAGGCGATGACTCGCTTGAGCCGTTCCGAACGTCGTGACAAGCAGAAGCTTGCCGCTGCAATGCAGCAAGTCCTCAACCGACGAGCGGCGATGTGGGGAGCGCTCGCCGAAATGACCGATCACAAGCCGGAGGAGTTAACGGAACTGCGGCAGCGTGTGCAAAAACGGGTGGAGCGTATCTTTAAACTCGTGAATGAACGGCAGACGAGACCGCAACAGGATAACGTTGCCGACAAGCCTGAAGTGACTCTGTCCGGTGACAGCGCGTTACCGACGTTTTCTCGTGCATGGGACGTCGTGAAGCGCGAACTCACGACATCACCGACTCGCGAACGACGAGACTCGTTGCACATTCCGGAGCAGTCGGATTACCACGTGCTGTTGGAGAACGTGTCGAGCCAGGAATGCGCCGGCATCGAGACTCAGCCGGATCGCTTCCCCGGAGTGCGGACGGACGTGACGACTCGCCGCGTTTATCCGCATGGCCGAGTCGCCCCGCATTTAGTCGGTCATCGAGGTGCGATCGAACAAAATGAACTCGATGCAAGGAGTAAGCGATATCCGCACGGCGATCCGCTCGATTATCAGGCTGGAGATTCGATTGGCAAATCGGGAGTTGAGCAGTCTTACGAAGAAGTCCTGCGCGGCGTGCGCGGCCAACGAAAGATCGTTCGCGATGGAAACGGGATTGTGAATCGTGTCGAAGTCGTTGAACCGCCAAAGATCGGACGCGATGTCATTCTGAGCTTCAACGTCGCGTTACAAGAACAGGCGACCGCACTGCTAAATGAGATTGTCGAGGGCGATCCCGTAGGACGGTTTTCGAAACCATCCGAGCGATCGGCTCTCGCTGCCACGGAACACGACAAGGCGCACGGTTTGGAAAACCGTGTTCCGGAAGCGAATAGGCGTCCGCCGGGAGCGTGTCTTGTCGCGATTAATGTGCAGACCGGAGAAATTGTGGCTGCCGCGACGGCTCCGACGTTTGATATCAACGACTGGCTTTCTGGCAGCAGCGATGTGCGCGAGGCGTTGCTGGCAGACACTCGCAGTCCGATGTTCCCGCGCGCGACACAAATGAAGTTGCCCCCTGGTTCGGTCTTCAAAACGGTTTCGGCAGTCGCGTTATTGGAGAGCGGCATGATCGATCCCGATCGACCGATCGAATGCGTGGGATATCTCGACACGCCAAAGAAAAATGTTTGCTACACGTTCACGCATTACGGACATGGCCACTACGCGACCGATCTCACGAAGGCGCTCGCGGCCTCTTGCAATGTGTACTTCTTCAAAGCCGCACGAACTATCGGCCCGCATCCGCTGGTCGATTGGGCGGAGCGGTTCGGATTTGGCCAGCCGACTGGAATCGATGTTCGTGGCGAAGAAAGAGGTCATCTTCCGCGCCCTCCGCAGCATTTGCCAACGACGTTGGCAAATGGAAACGCAACTGAAAAGCGAACGAAGAAATCGTCGGGCGTTGAGTTAGCTAGTCACGAACAACTGACGAGCGAAGTCCCTGGCGAAGTCTTGCCGATTTCCCCATGGGGCGACGAATCTCCCGTAATCGGACAACCGAATTCATCTGCGGCTAAAAAATCGGAGCCGTGGTATCCCGGCAGCACTCTCGGCTTGGCGATCGGACAAGACCGACTGACTGTCACTCCGATTCAGGTCGCACGGATGATGGCCGCAATCGGCAATGACGGCTGGCTAGTTACGCCGCACGTCGTTCGTGAGATCGCTGCCACTCCAGAGACCGGACCACTTTCTGATTCTGATCGGCAACGAGTTGCGAAATCGCTGTGGCCATCGGAACTGCTCAAGCCTATTCGACGACAAATTGAGGGACTATCAGACGGCACGCTCGCTCGGATTCGCGAAGGATTAGAACAAGTAGTTGCCGCCACTTATGGCACCGGCTTCAAGACCGTACGCATGAAAGAAGTACAAATCGCTGGCAAAACAGGAACGGCGGAAACGGGAAAGAAAGGTGGGCTAGATCACGCCTGGTTTGCGGGATACGTCCCCGCTGATCGGCCACAAGTGGCGTTCGTCGTGGTTCTCGAACAAGCGGGTTCCGGCGGCAAAGAAGCGGGACCGGTGGCGAAGAAGTTCGTGCAATTGCTGTTGGATCAGCACGTGATTCGCACGGGGCGATGAGTGCTCGTGTACGACACTCCTCGGAGAATGAGGAAAGGGACCGAAAGGACCAATGGAAACATCGATGACGAAATCGTGATTCGTCCCGTTGTTCCTTTTCGCCCCTTCAGTCCCTTTGCACGGATTCTCGTTGTATCGAGTCGATCACGTCGCCGAAACGAACTGCGGCTGAGCATTTCGGTTTGATTGCTGACTGCTGTTCGTGAGTCGTTTCCGAACTTCTCGGACAATTTCGTCGATTTGAAATGGTTGCAGAGGCCGTTCGGTCTTCGCCAACTTCGAGCGCCATTCGGTCAAGACTTTGTACTTGCCGGATTCTTTAGGTTCATTATTCGACGCTTCAATGATTTGTTGGATTGTCAGTTCCCAGTCTTGGAGCTTCATCGACTGTTCCTTGGTAGTTTCAGTGTGTCGGTCGTCAGGAGCCGCTCACCGCGTCTCCCCAACGTCCGCAGGTCGATGCTCAACTCTTCGACCGGAAACAGTCCGAGGTCTCAGTCGTCTCGTCCACTTTCGCGGAGTTTGTCATTCCGCTGTTACGACAAGGATTGCCGGATGCTTTGTAGCACGCGTTATTGCACGCTCTCACTACCTCAATCTGTTTAACCGCAACGCCAACGGCGTGCGTGCGAACGAAGGTTCCCCTTCCATAGCACGCACGCCGTTGGCGTTGTGGTTAAACAAAAGCAATGTCTCATGCTGGCGAACTAACCACTCGATCGGAATTTCGTGAATCACACTGAGAGTGACGATCAAGCCGCTCTTCAGCCTGCATGATGGCAACTTGCTGTTGTGTGTGGGTTTGGACTCGTTTGACCATGCTTAAGCCGGTGAAGGCAATCAGCCCAACTGTTCCCGCAAATAGGAACGACGTTTTGGCCTCATCACTGATGTTTCCACTGACGCACATGCCAAACAGCACGCCGCACAACAACAGAATGGTGTGGCTGCTGATCAGTGGTCGTTGGGCGGATTCAGAGGCAGCTGCTGGAGTGGGAAGGTTCATCGTTTGTGTCCTCGTGTCGTGGCCGTTCGCCAAGTGAACTGGGGGAAAGTGTTCGTCACGCTGAAAAATCTAGTACCACGACCGAGAATTGATCCTCCATAAAAAGCGAGTTTGTGTCATTACTGCATCACCTTTAACGGAGGGTGGTGCGATGCCAAGGAAGGCAGTGCGGATTGAGGCGACGGAGCGGCAACTGGAAATCCTGCG
>JAPLNX010000394.1 GCA_026400935.1 Planctomycetia bacterium
AAACCGCGTGCCGCGATCATGAATTGCTGGAAAACTTACGTACAATCAACAGATGAAGGAATGTCGCGTCGCACCCGCGGAGAATTTGGACGCCATGCCCCTCCCCCACGAATGAATGCTCTAATCCGCCGTGCCGCCCAAATAACTCTAGCAAGCAGTCATCATGGACGATCCCAATGCTTTTAGCATCAATCAATGAGACGTCCCAAATTGGCGATCTTCGCCGGTAAGTGGTCCCGAAAGCTGTAGAGAGTTACTGCGTAGGGTCCGCAGATTTAGAGGGGACATTGACCAAGTCCTGCGCAGTCTTGGGTGTCTGCCTATCGATCTGTAGGGCAATTTCGTCGTCAAATGACCGGCGTTCAAATAAACGCGGGAGGTCGATCACGAAGAACATGTCAAAGGGGTCGCGGCCCTTCTTCTCCGCCACACTCTCATCCCAGGGGCGAACCGTTACACGAGCAGAATTGCCGTCAGTGGATATCTCAGAAAACGCTACCTCCGGTACTCGGCCGAGGTCGCGGACATGAGAGGAATTCCAATCCCAGAGAAACAACTGCCCTTCAAAACAATAGCCACCGTCGTAGCTTCCACCGCCTAACAGCATCACGGGCAGGTATGGATGGAATGCAACGGTTTTCACTGGAAACTCTGCGTCGTCAAACACAGCAAATGGTTGCGACAACGGAGGTCGATACAGCGCGACCCGGTAACGCAACTGTTGACCGCCATACACCGCCCTCGCGGGCGGCTGAGTCAGTGGAGGAAACGCCGACGGCACCGCAAGTATGGAGCGATCGTGATTCCAGAACACACGTGTGACTTTGCCTGTCCCCGGCAATGTAGGATCGTCTATGAATCGGGGGTGTATTGCCATCAAAGTCTCAAATTCGTTCGCCGGGCAATTGGCTGGCTTGGTTCACCCACTCGGCGAATTGAGCTTCGTCGATCACGTCGTCCTCGTGGATGTGGAAGTAGCGTACTTCCTTTTGCTTGGACTCGACGGGCGGGACAGGACTGAGTGACGTGCCGCGGAAGAACGCCACTTTGATGTACTTGGTGAGGCAATGGATGCCGAGGAACCAGCCTTGGTCCTCGATTCCGTAGAAGGGGGAATTCCACTTCATCGCCTTGCGCACGCTGGGGACGGTGCTCACGATGAGCGCGTCGAGGCGGCGGCCGACGTCCCGTTTCCAGCCCGGCATGGCTGCGATGTAAGCCTGCACGGGAGCGTCACCATCAGCCTTCGCGATCTGTGGGTTGCCCCCTGCGAGCAACTTGGGCTTCGCGGTGCTCCGCTTCGCGACGGTTTTCTTGGCGACACTCGCCGACTTCTTGGATGTCTTGCCGACCATTGTGTTCACTCCACGGTTGAGGTGACTTCGGATGGGGCGCCAGGTCGAATCAGCCGGAACGTGATCGCGTTCCGCGCTGATGTTCCAAAACCAATTCGGTTCTAAGCTATCCATTCTGAAAACAGATTGTCCCGCAGAGGCGCTGAGGTCGCGGAGGAAACTTAACTCGCAGTCCCTAGAGGCGGTTTCAAAACTAACCCGAAGCGTGAGCGAGGGCGATTCCACGCGTGATTTTCCGACGCCCTCGGTCACGCTTCGGGTTAGTAAAGAAGTTTTGAAACAGTCCCTACTAACTCTGCGGTCTCAGCACCTCTGCGGGACAATTTTACCTCGAACAACTTGAGCAACACAGATGGTGAAGAGCCACAAATTCTCATCCTGGGTTCTCGCACAGATTTGATCCGCCACTGATCCACGGCTGAAAACTGGGCAACAATTTAAAGTCAATCTGCGGGTGCTATTCGCTGGGAATTCGATGCAATGTGAAGAAGCCATACGAGGGGAAGAACGCTTTGTCTGGTGGCGCGACGTCTCGACAAGAGATGTCGTAGACGTAGTTCGGCGTTTTACGCGAATCGACTTTTAGTTTCGCCGTCTTGCAGTCATCGCTCAGTTCGATCGCCAGGACCTTGCAGCGATGTCGATCGGAATCGGGAGTCGCGTAGGCTCCACCCCAAACTCGCGTGTAGCCGGAGATCGAATAGTTTTCGCCGTTCGTCGCACGCTCGCGATCGACTGGCGCGAAGAACTCGATTTCGAAACCATCGCGAGTCGCTCGGATCTCCTGGATGCCGTTGGGACGTTGCCCGTTTCCTTTTAGCTTCACAATGCTGCCGGTGTTCTGACCACCGGCCCAACCACTGTCTGCGATGCTCCCGATGTAGATCTCACCCTTCGGACTGACTCCGCAGCAAAGCGGTCCTTCAAAGTTCGTCCCGCTCGTAGTGCCGCCTTGAGGCGGCTGTTCCCTGTTTTTGCCCTCGTCTGACCGCCTTAAGGCGGAACTGCGAACTTCGTCATCCGTCATTGAAAACGGATAGACCGCTCCCTGCATCACGTCGCCGACTCGCTGAGTTGTGAATCGAATGAGAAAGCGCCCGTTGACCTCGCACCCGATGCCGTGCCCTTTCAAATCGGGATAGCCCTCTTTGCCCGTGAGGAACACGAGCCCATTCACACTGCGAGTCCACGGATGCGGAATCTGAATCGCCGCCTTCGTCTCCGGCGCGTCCTTGTCTTCCTCATGAGTGCTCGGCACCCCGTAATGCGCCCCCTCGACGAGATAGTTGATCTCGTTGAAGCAGTTCTGCACTCCCTGCTGATCCGAGACGAACACTTCATCCCGCTCGTTGATCGCGATGCCGGTCGGATAGCGGAAGGAGTGGCCGACTGGAGTTGGTCCGAGTGAGAACGGCCCTTCCTCGCGAACGGTACGTGGATCGAGAATCTGCCGTAGAACCTTGCCACGCCAGCGAGAGCGATCCTTTGGACGGTTCTTATCCGTGTAGTCGCTGGAGAGCCCCCAGATCAATCGATGCTGGGAGTCGCGAACGGGACCAGTGGTCCATTCGTGGTAATCGTCAGTGAGCCCCCAATCGTGAGCGATCGGAATTTGCCGTTCGCAATAGCCGTCTCCGTCGAGATCGACCAGCAGTGCGAGATCCTGTCGGGAAGCAACCAACACCGATCGCTCAGTCATGGGAACTGTAAACGGGTCAGGCAACTTCGCTGCCTCGTTTCCGAGACGCGCTCTGATCAGCACTTCGTTGAGCACATGCACGCCATACGGAGCCGACAAGCCTTCGTGCAACAATTGAAGTTGATCCTCCAAGCCATCGCCGTTGGAGTCAGACGCGGCAAAGACGTGCCCCTTCAGCGAGGACATCACCAGCGAACCGCTCGGCCGCCACGCGAATCCGGTTGGCATGATCGAAGCATCGAGCGGCAACTGCGTCCCCTCAAAACCAGGAACCGAAGAAACCGCCAAGCGAGATGCCGACACAATGGGCCGAGTCGGAATCGCCAACGGTTGCCGCTGCAGTTCGGCGGTGTAAGTCAGCGTCACTTGAGTCGTCGGCAACGGCTCCGCCGGACTGTGTCGCATTGGCAACTCAGTCCATTCCCAAGCCTCGTCCATTCGATCGCGAATGGACAGCCGCTGCCAAGTAGGACGGTCTGCCTTCGGCAGATTGCTCGTCTCCGTTTTATCCTTCGACTCCTGTTGTCCCGTGGTGACGGGCAATCTGCCGAAGGCAGACCGTCCTACCAACTCGATACGCGGCTCGCCGACCCCTGCCATGTTGCTGGGCCGAGCGAACCACAACTCAAAGTCGGCCGTGTTCTCGGCGTTCGTCCAAGTCAGATTCAATCGTCGTTGCACACCGCTCCGCGTTGGATCGTTCGTGATCGGAGTCAACGATTCATCAACTCGAATCGCGGCGTACTCATGGGCGAGGTCATCCGGCTGTTCATCGACGATGAAGTAAAGGAAATACGACAGATGAACGTCGAGTGGATCGACACGGCAATTCCCCATCGGCTCAAACGTGCGAGTCGAGGCCATCAAGACATGAGCCTTCGGATCGGACTTCCGCCGCAGCGCGAACTGCGGTGACGGCAACGATCGCAGCACATCAACTCCGGCCATCTGCCAGAACCAGCGTTTGCCGACAACTTGTTGCCGAGCGAAATCCCCGAACGTCCATTGCCGCACACTCGCCGTCTCGGCGTCGAACAGCAGCGAGTGCCCGTTGTCGAAACCGACAGCGAACGAACGCGGCACATTTCCGCCACCGAGTTCTTTCGGAAGCTGAAACACGTCGCGAACAATGCGCGGCCGGTCGCCAGTGTTGACCACGAACAATTGTTCGACGTTGGCCGGATTCGTCGGCGGTTGGAAGTTGGGGTCGTTGAGCGCTTGCCACAGCGCGGCGTGTTGCTTCGCGAGATCGCCGTCGAGCACTCCCGCGACCGGGCGGTTGTATTGCGGCATCTCGACGCCGGGGATGACTCGCAGCGGCGAGGCGATCCAGCGGAAGAAGAACTCCGGCCGGATGTGTTTGCCGAGCATCTTCAAATCCGACCCGCGAGCGCCGAGCGCGACTTGCTTCGGCTCGTAGTCGCCTATCTTGTGACACGCGATGCAGCTCCAGCCGCGCACGCCGGTGAGCGCTTGACCGGCGAGGTGGGTTTGAGGGGAGGAGGGGTGGAGGAGAGGAGGAGAGGAGGAGAGGAGTGGAGGAGTGGAGGAGGTGGGACGAGTGTCTTCTGTCTTACTCCTCACCTCCTCACCTCCTCCACTCCTCACCTCCGCCCCCCTCCGCTCCTCACGAAGTGGAATCCGATCATGCTCCACCAAATACCGCGTCAGCGAAGCCAGCTCGTCCGGTGAATGCGAAAACTTCGGCATCCGCACTTTGAGCCACGGCATGCGGATCGGTTGTCGTTCTCCGCGCACGGCGATGCTCAGCGCTTCGTCGAGCAGTTTGTCGCCGACCGCGTTGAGCGACGGCGGGACGAGCGACGGGGCTTGGCCAGCGAAATCTTTGTCGAACTTTGCGATCTGAGCTGCCATCTTGCCGATGCCGCCGACTCCGTGGCGCGAGTGACACGCCAAGCAACCTTTTTGTTCGAGCAACTTCTGACCGCGCGCGAAGGTGCTGAGCGGTGACAATTTCATTTCGCGTCGTGAGGCGAGGTAGGCTTTGATCGCGTCGCGATTCAGTTTCTCACCGAAGACGGGGCGGATGTTCTGGGAATAATCCGAATTGGCGGCCAGGCAACTCTTTGACCAATCGGTGACCGGCTGAGACAAATCGGACGCCGGCTTCTCAAATCGGACGGCGTTGTCATCCGAGAATCGGTGACACGCCGCACAACGCCGCTCGACAACCACCTTGCGACCCCGTTCTACGATCGCTTTGTAATGAGCCTGTTGGGGTTCCTCTTTTTTCGACTTGAAGCTGCGCCAGTTTTTCCAAAGGGCCGTCAACTCGACTTCGGTCAGCCCGGGCGGCGGTTCCTTGGCGTCTGATTCAGTCAGCCTCCACAACGCGAGTGCCAATTGATTCCGTTCTGCGTCCGTGAGATTGAAGACGGGCATTCGGTGATCGGCGTTCAATCGCTCTGGCTTCGCGAGCCATGTCACGAGCCACGGCAACGTCCGCCGCTCACCCACATTGCCGAGATCAGGCCCGGCAAACGGCGAGGGACTCGTGCCGCCCAACTCGCCGACGCGATGACACGCGAGGCATCCCGTCGAACGGAGCAGGACTTCTCCCTTGCGGCGTTCGGTCTCCAGATCGGCTTCTTTCACCAACTTTGGCTTTTCGAGCTCGACCGGCTGTGACTGATCAAACAAGAACGCTTCGACCGCATCGCGAGACGGATCGTGTAAGTAGAACCTCGGATAAATCTGATCTGGTTCCTGCGTCCCGAATCCAAAGTGCTCAGACACTTGATCATTGAAAAAACCGCTGGCCGCGAAGTGCTTCAACGATGATCCAGGCGGCGGTTGTTCTTCGCCGCCTCGCTGATGGCAGCGTCCACAACGAAAGCCTTCAAACTGCTTGCGGCCGAGTTCGATGAGTGCGAGGTCGTCGGCAAGATGTTTAACCGCAACGCCATCGGCGTGCGCGCGAGTCGGTTTGTCTGTCGCATTCTTGCCGTTCGCGCCCACGCCGTTGGCGTTGGGGTTAAACGAAGTGTCGTCGTGAAACAACAACTCTGGCGGCAGCGGCTCCAGCCCAAACGAATCGGACGACCAGAAGAGTTTCAGTTGCGCGGCCGATTCCGTTTTGCGGAACGTCACGACGAGCGGCCGTTCTCCGAAGCCAGGGACGAACTCGTCGCCGCTGATCCACTGCGGCTGTTTCGCTGAACCGTGCAAGACACGCTGGCCGTCGATTTCAACCGTCACATCCCCCTGCACGAAGGCATGCAGGCGATGTTTCGCTTCGAGACGGATCAGCACGAGGCCACGCCATGCCGCCTCGAATGTTCCACCCGGCAACCGCGCATCTGGTGTCGCATCGTCCCACACGAAAGTGATATCCGCATCGACTCGCTCAACTCGCCGATCACCAGTTCGATATTCGGCGATCAGTCCCGGACGAAATTCTTCGTCTTCAGCCTGCGACCAGCAGACATCAACAAGGCCGACGCTCCATAACATGATTCCGAGTACATGCCAGAATTTGAGAGCCACCATGTCGCCATTCCTTCTTGTTCGCTGACCCGCAAGACCACACGCAGCTTAGTCGGCAATTGAGAAAAAAACTGCTGCGAGGTCGAAGCCGCCGACAAGATCCGAACGAAGGTTCTTCCGTCACGGCCTAGCCACGCTCCCTTGTCGCCAATCCTGTGGTGGCGCGTCTCCGAACGAGCCACCAGTTATTGACTGAAGGTCTCCGCATTTCACACAGGCCATTGGTTGCTATATCACCCATCGGAGGGACCTACGGTTGAGCGAGGTGTCACGGTCGGAGACCGGTCATAACAGTGCCGCCCTAGTTGTGTTCCCATCTCCGTGCTGCACGACGCTAGTGCCCCGTCAAGGTTTTTGGGGGGGTAGCCGAACTCGTGAGAGTTCGGAGATTTCTGAAGTCTCACGACTTCAACTACCCATAAACTTAGGGCTGACGACGCACTAGGATGCGAACCATTCTGGCTGACGCTTCTCTTTCACCAAGGAACCGCTGATGGAGTCTTCACGATTCGCGCTGGTCATCGTGGGCCTGCTGACGACGGTCACGATGTGTTCCGAGTCCATTGCTTTGGACATCACGCAGGACACGCGGCTCGATCCAGGCAAGGTCTATGAGTCGCTGGTCATCAAGGCGTCGAATATCACGATCGACGGTCGCGGGGCCTGGATCGTGGAAGAGAAGGATCAGCCCGGCAACAAGCTCAAAGGGGTCGCGATCCTGGCTGAGGGGGTGTCGAACGTCACGCTCAAAAACATCAACGCGAAGGGCTGGGAGACCGGTCTGCGGGTCGTGGGTGGCTCCGGTTGGACGATCGAGAACTGCAACTTCTCCGACAACTTTCACGATCCCGAATTCGGCTGGGGTGAGAATGGGCGGCGCGGCGGAATCGTGCTCGATCGAGTCACCAAGTCGACGCTGCGAAAGAACAAAGCCAATCGCGTGTGGGATGCCTGCGTGCTGGTGAATTCGGACGACAACGTGCTGGAGGAGAACGATTTCTCGCACACCTCGAATACCTGCTTGAAACTCTGGACCGCGTCTCGCAACACGATTCGCAAGAACGTCCTCAGCCACGGCATTCGGATCAAGCCGGGTGAAGTTCACGCTCGCGATTCGACCAGCGTGCTGATTGAGAGCGGCTCGAACGAGAACCGTTTCATCGAGAACGATTGCACGCACGGCGGCGACGGCATCTTTGTCCGCGTCCTCAACGGCTGGTGCAGCACCGGGAATCTGTTCGAGAGCAACGATTGCTCATTCGCCAACAACAACGGCGTCGAATGCTGGGCACCGCGCAACGTGTTCGTGAAGAACAAAGCCAACCATTGCAGCTACGGCTTCTGGCTGGGGGGCTCGGACCAATCGCGGCTGATCGGCAACGAGGCGTCGTTCAATGGCTTGAAGAGCGGCCATCACAACTCGCCGCATCTGCCGCAAGAGGGCCACGCCGGCATCGTGTTCATGTTCGGCCCCTCCAGCCACACCGTCTGCCGAGGCAACGTCTGCTGCGAGAACAACGGCGCGGGGATCGCGCTGGTCGGCGATCTCGACAGCCAAGGCAAGAAGTGGCGGGCCTACCACTGGATCATCGAGCAGAACACGCTCACCAAAAATCGCTGGGGCATCTACGCCAAGCACGCCGATTGGGTTTCGCTGGCGGGCAATCGTTTCGACGGCAACTCGGTCAAGGATGTGCAACTCGACGGCGGTGTGACTCGCTGGGAAGAGAGTTCGTTGCCGATCCCCGATGCCGCATTACCGCCGCAGGCAAAACTGTCCGGCCCGACGTCCGTCAAACTTGGCGAGCGTGCCGCCTGGGAGGCTTTGAACAGTCGCGATCCGACCAGCCGCGAACTCAAGTTGACCTGGGACGTCGGTGACGGCCGATTGCTCGTCGGTCCGAAACTGGAGCACACGTTCGACCGCGTTGGCTTTCATCGCGTGGGACTCAATGTCTCGAATGGCTGGCTGACGGATTTGGCGTGGCGCGACGTGTACGTCGTCCGCGATGTGACCGAGATTGGCACCGAGGGTTCGGCCATGAATTGGTCGATCGAAGACTTCCACGACCGCACGCGCAGCAACGAACAAATCTCGCGAGCGAAGTTCGCAGACGACACGACCGACAAACTGGTCGGCAAGTCGGCGTTGAGTGTCGTCATCGCTCCCTATGCGGGCTTCCGCGCCGCGCTGACGTTTCCGAAATCGCGAGATGCTCAGTGGTTGCTGGAGGGCAAGACAAAGCTCGTCTTCTGGCTGAAGACGACCAACGAAGATGTCACCGGCTGGCAAGGTGGCCCGTTTATTCGGCTCGACGGCGAAGCCGGTCAGCAATGTCACATCGAACCGAAGCCCGGCCTGGACCACATGCGCAACGCCGAGCACAACGAAGCCCGCGACGGCTGGCGTCTGTTCGAGATCTCGCTGCGTGCCAACGACC
>JAPLNX010000303.1 GCA_026400935.1 Planctomycetia bacterium
AGTGCATTTTGTTGATGTGGCAAAAAAACTCGGTCTGAATCACGAATGGCCTCAACAGCCGAGGCCGATGCGGACGCCAGATGCGTTTGGAAGTGGCTGTGCCTTTCTGGACTTTGATCAGGATGGTTGGCAAGACGTCCTGTTGGTTTGCAATCCACACCCAAAGCTCTATCGAAACGTCGCAGGGACAAAATTTGAAGACGTCTCCTTGGAATGCGGCCTGACGAAGATCGATGGCAATTGGACTGGTTGCGCCGTCGGCGACTACGACGGCGATGGTATGCCGGACATTTTGCTGACCGGCATCCATTGTCTGGCACTCTTGAAAAACATGGCTGGTAATCGCTTTGAGGAGACGACCGTTGCGGCCGACTTGGACCGCCTCAACCACGGGCATTGGGGAGCCAGTGCTGGGTTCATGGACCTTGATGGCGATCAGCATTTAGATCTGGTGATCCTCAACTACGTCGTCTTCGGCCCAGACTCCAAGCAGTATTGTGTCGATGCAACGGGAGTACGTCGTGGCTGTCCCCCTTACGAATATCCCGCGGAATTCGGTGAAATTTGGCGCAACACGGGACAAGATCGCTTTGAGATATTGCCACAATCCGCAGGAATGGCGCAAACACAGGGCGTCGGATTGGTGCTCGCCTTCACTGATCTCGACGAGGATGGCCGTATGGATTTTTACATCGGAAACGATGCCAAATATGCAGACTTACTGCACAATCAGGGCAACATGACCTTTGACAACATTGGACATGCCAGCGGAGTAGCCGCCATGAAATTCAACACGACCTTTCGGCCGATGGCGGCAATGGGAGCGGACTTTGCAGACTATGATCGAGACGGGCGACTCGATCTCGCTGTAACAAACTTCCAAGGATTTTGCTTCACAGTCTTCCGCAACAGTGGAGACACTCTCTTCACTGACGTCGGCGAACGGACAAAGATTTTTTCCGCAACTCGCGATCGCCTGGGGTTTGGAGCGAAATGGCTGGAATTGGACAACGATGGCTGGCCTGACATCTGCTTTGTCAACGGTCATGTGTATGACAACGCTTCCGAACTCGGTGAGCGTGGAGCATTCCGCCAGCCGACCATGTTGCTTCGTAATCTGTCTGGCACGGAGTTTGTCGACTTAGTCCCATCATTACCGTCGGATGTATCACGGCCACTCGTCGGTCGTGGTTCAGCGACAGGGGATTTCAATAATGACGGACGCATCGACCTTTTGATCGTCGATTTTGAAGGACCTGCCGTGTTGCTGGAGAACCGCACTCAATCCCCAAATCATTGGATCACGTTTGACATCCGAGGGCATGCACCCAATGTCCTGTCTTATGGCGCCAAGATCACCGCTAGGGCCAATGGAGAAATTTGGGTACAAGAAGTTTCACCCACGTCCAGCTACCTCTCCTCAAGCGACCCACGAATTCACTTCGGCTTGGGGATTATCGACAAGCTTGAAACCGTGACGGTTCGGTGGCTGGATGGCAAACAAGTGGTATTGAATGACGTGGCGGTTGATCAGATTTTGAAAGTTAAGGCTCCGTAACGTTACGTTTTTCAAAAACTCAAACAATCATCTCTCGTTAAGAGTGACTTGTCATGCGTGTTCGCCGTGCTGTCTGCATTCTGGGATTGGTGGGACTCACTGTCGTATTGACGATGAACTGGAGTCATTGGATGGTGTCTCGCCAGATCAATGCCGCTTGCCGTGCGTTAGAGGCAAGAGATCCAGATATAGCCTTAGCTCTCTTGAATGAGGCTTCGGCAGCGGAACCTTCACGCAGCGATCTTTATTTCTGGATGGCTCGCGCTTACCGAAGACAGGGGCACCTTGATGATGTCCGTCGATGTTTGAACAAAGCAAGTCGATTCGGATTCTCTACGGACCGAGTTGAGCGAGAAGAATGGCTCGCGATGGCTCAGGTTGGTCAACTCAAGGAGGCGGAGCCGCATTTGATAGAACTGCTTATCAACCCAGGCGATGATGGACCTGATATTTGTGAAGCTTATGTGAATGGCTGCTTTGCAACACACCGCTTTCCGCAAGCCTTAAAAATCCTCGAAGTTTGGCAAAAAGATTTTCCGCGCGATCCACAGCCGTACTTGTTCCACGCCATCCTCAACAAAATGTCGATGGCCCACAGTCGTGTGGTGGAGAATTATCAAAAAGCCTACGACCTGGCACCCAATCGATTTGATATCCGTCTCAAGTTGGGTTTGGCTCTGATGGAGTTGAATAACACACAGGAGGCAATCCCGCATTTTGATTGGCTTCTCAAAAAACGCCCTGAAAACCCTGATGTCAAAACCGGATGGGGAAGGCTGTTGGTCCAATTGGGGAAAAACGACATGGCTCGGGAGGCGCTTGAAGCAGTTCAGAGGTCGCATCCAGAACATGTCGAGTCACTGATTGCTCTCGGACAACTTGAGCTGGCGGAAAACAATTTAGATCGTGCAATTCAACTGCTTCAGAAGGGGACTCAACACGAGCGACATAACTCGGAGGTTCGCTACGCATTGGCAAACGCTCTGCAACAAGCCGGGAGATCTCGTGAGGCTCGCGAACAATACGAATTTGTGACTAACGCACATGCCGCGCAGCAAAAGCTACAACGACTCAGAAACCAGGTCATGCTGGACTCCAACGACCTGGAGGCCCGCTTTCAGATAGCGGAACTGCTGCGTGACTATGGCACGCCTGCGGAACGATTAGGGTGGTTACGAAGCATCATTCAAATCAACGCCCGCTATCGGCCGGCCTATACTGCACTCGTGGAGTGCTATGAAGCACTAGGGCAAAATAAGGAGGCGCAAAAACATCAACAGCTCGCTGACCTATTGTCCGAAATCAACGAACCTTACCCGGAAACTCGCTAGTCCTTAAGTTCGATTTTGAAATGGTTTTTCTCGCCCGCTACCACGGAGAGCTTCAATCCCGAGGTTTTCAGATCGGAATATTTTCGAGGAATCAACGCCGGGCCAGACTCTTTTTTGGCTTTCGCGTTCATAGGAGTGCTAAGCATTTTCTTCTGATATTCGGCCATCGCTTTTTTCCCCCCCTCCTCATCAGTTCCAATTTTGGACATGTCCGGTGGGGCGGAAGATGCTTGGTCTGCTTCTTTAACGACCAAAATCGTATTTAAAGCAACGATTGCGCCATCATTAGTGTTGTAGGTGGTCATCGAAAATTCGCCGCTGGCATTCGTGCGACCACTAGCCGTCCGTGATATCCCCTCCGGCACAAAAATTACGTCGGCGCCTTCCACTGGTTTTCCCTGGTATGTCACTACGCCCGAAGTACGAGCAACTGGAATCAGGCCGCTCTCGCCACATCCGAATGCGAAAAATAACAGCGTGCATATCGATAAACGGGTTCTGCCATTCCTCCGATGATTCATTTTCAGCCCCTTACATTCAGTTGTCATTGGTAAATTCTTCTGAACTAACTGGAAGCAAGTTCCAACAAAAATAGAGCTGTGGCTCTATTTTTGACCCACAGCTCTATTGAGAAATCCTAGGCAATTGAGAGCCCCATTCAATAAGAGACTGTACCCGCATCCCGACGGTCACCTAGTCTCTGATACATCACGTAATCAATAGTCTGGTTCACAAATTTCACAGCCCCGTCACCCATTACGAAGTGTGCCCCGCCCGTATGTTTCGACTTAAATCCATGTGACGTATTCCAACTGCTCGTTCCATTGCACCCAACTCCGAAGTTTGGGTCGCCTGGGCAGGATTTGTAGTTTATGGGTGAAGTTGTAGCGACCCAAGCAGTATTGGGGGTTGACCACCCGCCCCCATTCGTATTGTCCGTGTGATCGCCGCAATTGGGGCGAATCTCTCCAAAGGCAATCGTGTTTGATAGACCGTCAGCGACTTGGGCAAATTTGGCCCCATAACCAGCACGGCTAAACATACCAGAGATCGCGTTTGCGTCAGTGCTATTGCCGTGTCCGGCTGATCCATTATTGAAACACCCGTTTACAGCACTTGTGCAACGCCCAACCGTTCCTACCTGCCCCAGCAACGCAGGGAACGGGCCTTCGTTTGTGCCACCAGCCGGGGCGCATCCGTTACCGTTGTCCATTCTCTGAGCCCCCATGCTGGCCGCATAGCATGTCACTCCCGCCTGCTGCCAACTGCTTTGAGAATTGCCATCGTATGAAGGACACTGAAGAGCCGGGATCACTGTCATCGTGAAGTTTTGCTGGGCTTGATCCGTTCCCCACTGGTTGCCAGCGACTCCCAAAGTACTGACACTGCAAGATTGCCACTGCCAAGGCCCCAGGCCGTTGAGAGCCCCTGTATTATTGAACAAGGTCTTATAAAGTTGGCCTTGGTCCATGTGTGGGAGCAATCCCACAAGAACCGATCCGTGGTAATTACCAGGAGCCCAATTATTGACTCCAGATATTGGGCACTGTTTACTGTTGTCGACGTAGTTGTGGAGAGCCAACCCTAATTGTTTTAGGTTATTCTTGCACGTTGATCGCCGCGCCGCTTCTCTCGCCTGCTGGACCGCTGGAAGCAGCAACGCGATCAAGATAGCGATAATGGCAATCACGACCAATAACTCAATCAGTGTGAAACCGCGCCATTTTGATCGTTGCAACGAAAATGACATAATCCATCCCTCCAAAAAGAAAACGGAAGATAGGAATGTGGCCGCCAGAGAATTCCGACACGATTAGACTAGGATCTCAATCTAATTTTTGTTACGGCATTTGTCGCGGGAACAACAAACGAAAAATGAGGAATTCAAGAAAATAATAAAAATAATTTGGCAGAGCGGATATCTGAAGTCTGGCTCACAAAGCTTGAAATTACGGCTGAAGCAGGGAGTAATCATGGGGAGACACGTTTGCTTCGCTCGTGCAATTTTTCTTGTCGTTTTCGCAATTGTCCAAGAGCGTTTGACTTGCTTGACCGCGCGAGCCCGACTGCTTTTTCGGCAGCAAAAATGGCGTCACTCGGGCGACCGGCTTCAGCATAAATTTCAGCGAGTATCATCAATAATTCGGGATTTTGGTTCTTCGCGAGTTTGGTTGCACGCACGGCGAACGGGATCGCTTCCGTCGGTTTCATTTGATTTCGCAACGCCAAGCTCAGGTTGTGATATCCATCGAGATTTTGCGGTTCGATGTCTACCACTTTTTTGAATTGCTCGATCGCTTCGGAAATTTGTCCAGCGCTCGCCAATGCCAGTCCTAAATTCAAATTGATTTTCGCATTAAACGGTTCAATGTCGTCGGCTCGTCTCAACGCGGTAATGGCTTCTTCGTATCTTGCCTGGAGATACGCATTCCATCCGAGCATTGCTTCGCCATAGGCATCGTTGGGGTCGTAAAACGAGACCTTCCGCCAGTGTTCGATGGCCAATTCCTGCTGGCCTTGCATTGAGAGAAGTGTTCCTAGTCGGCCGTGGGCTTGAGGTAAATCTGGCTTGATGGCCAATATCCGATTGAAGAGCCTGATGGCTTCAGCATGGTCAGGGAGTCGGTTCAACGCCAACGAGAAGTCATCATCGAGTTGAGTCTTGATCGCAATGAGGGCGTCCAGTTTTTCCTGGGTGGCCGGGGCAGGATCAAATCGCAAGGCCTGACGGTAGGCATCAATCGCGGCAATAAATCGGTAGTCACCGCGAAGTTTTTCCGCCTCCTTAAGCCAATGCTCGGAGAGAGTTTTTCTCAGTCGGATGACCTCTCGGTGGCTGTGCTCTTCATTTTGAGTCCGATGCCATTGCCACAGGACTTCGTCGCGAGCGGTAGGGTAAACGGCGATCCGATGTTCCCAGCGTTTCACGGGAGGAAAATAGGGCTCGGATTCCATCCGAAAGTGGACCTGGACCTTGTTGAACGCTGGCATATGGCACTGCGAGCATTGATCACGCACGGCTTCAGGCACGCGGCTTTGCTCCGGACAATCCTCCGGCTGATGGCACTTTCGACACGAAGCTGATCCAGACACGAACACATCTCTTGGCCGATGCGGATTATGGCACGTAGTACAGGTCAGCAAGTCACTCTTTTGGAAGCACTTACTTTGCAGGAGATAGCCCGTCTGATTGGCGACATGGTCATCTTCTGGATGCTGTGTCTGCAAAGTTTTGTAGTGAGCATCAAGGGAATCGCCAGGACGATAACCGTATGTGTGACCTCGGTGCTTGATGGCGTTGCTGTGACATTGAGCACATAAATCGAGCTGTCGTTGACGGTCCAAATGACCCGGATGAAGAATGTCTTGGCCAGTCGTGTTTTCTGGGTGCGATTGATGAAATACGACATGGTCTTTGCCTGGTCCGTGGCACACCTCACAGGTGACACCAAGAATCAAATCCTCTTTTTGATATTGGTTTTCAGAACCCGGGACATGTCCCACCCAAGTGGTGTGGCACTCTAAGCATCTCGGTGCAAGTGGACGTGAAAAATCTCCGGAACCATACGCATCAAAACTGCTTGTTCCCCACTGATTTTGCTGATGCAACCAGACCATCGGCAGTTCATAAAGCCGATTATCGTGCCAATTGAAATAGACTTCATCGCTCCCAGCCCGATAGCCGTACATCAAACCGATCGGTGCGGTCGAGCGTTGTTCTCCGTCAGCCGTCGTTCTTACTGCCGTTTGAACGAAAGTCTCGCCTTGGCGGGACATTTCAAACCGAAGTGAGGGGTCACGAGTTTGGTATGTCCCTTTGCCTGGCTCAAATCCCGATGGCATCTTGTCGGGCTGAGGCAGTACGCACGCCAAGAAATGCCGTGTCGTTTTGAACTCAGAAACACGTTCTGCATGGCACGAAACGCACGCTTGCGGGCCGACATAGCTAGCGGGACGCACAATCGGCTTACGAGGAAGATCGTCTTGGTCAAACCAGTCGATTGCCGTAGAAGCGGCAGACTTCAGGACGGTTACTTTCTTATGAACAGGCTGCTGACTCAAACGTTCCCGGACAACGATCACTCCCCCGAACGTGGTCAATAACCCAATAATTGTGACGATTACCCTACGTCGGGATCCTCGCTGGCGCGCTGTGATTTGTTCGTTGTCTGCCATTACACCACGCCATAAACGCGCCAATCTATTTAGACCGCGTTCCCCCTCGGTTTCCGTTTTGATCACTCATGCTTAGGTTGAGCAGTCTGTTCCGAGGAATTACTTGCTCGATTACGCCAAGCGATGGCTGCGCGTCGCCAGAACTCTGCCACTTCGGGCTTCCCCAATTTCAAAGCTAGTTCAACCATTTGTTCTCGAGCAACAATATCCTCCGGATTGGCTCGAACCTTTGATTGCAGTTCTCCAAATTTCTGGTGCAAAGCCTGCGACTCCTCGAAAGCTTTCATGGCTTCCTCGGATTGTTCACGAGCACCAAGCATCTGCTGGGCTCGGGCGAGTTGATACCAACCCGGTGATTCGTAAGGAGACACCTGCAAAATCCGCTTCAACAGTTGGATGGCATCCGCAGGTTTCTTAGCTTCAACGGCCCAATCTGCCTTGAGCAAGCCGGCGCGAACATGTGTCGGATCTAGCCGAAGTGCGTCGGCGACAGATTCTGCCGCGTGTTCTTTTCTTCCAAGACTCCATTCGCACTCCCCTAGCAGGGCGAGGCTAGTAGCGGTCGGAGGTTGTATCTGCAGAACGGCTTCCTTGGCTGCGACAAAGTCTTGCACCTTTATTAGGAGTTCCCCCAACTCTTCAGCGAATCGCTGATTTTGTTCACCGGGGCTTAATCGCAAAATCTCGCGATAGTGATGAATGGCCAAAGGATAGTTATCTGAGCTTGATTCAATCTGGCTGAGCAAGCGATGAGGGCGAGCATCATTGGGGTTTAATTCAATCGCGCGTTGAAGTTCCACTCGTGCCGCTGCAATGTGCCCCATGTCGTAGTAGAGTGCGCCCAACCACGAATGCGGTGCGGCATCTTCTGGCCGCTCTTTCACGAGCATATGGAAGAGCCGTTCTGAATCCGCCGTCTGATGCTTCCAATACAGCGATTCGCCGACGACTTGGAGCAGTGCCCAGCGAATTTCGCCTTCAGGCTTTGTCTTACTGAGGAGGTTCAGGGCATCGTCGTAGCGTTTGGCTCGCAGAAGTAAGGCCGCTTCGAGAACACGCCGCTGCGGTTGCTGCAGAGGTGATCGCCGAAAGTAATCGAGGTCATTCCGAACAGTCGCCAGATCATTTCTGAGAACCGCTGACCATGCCGCTTGAAACCGGCGAGACGGTGACACAGGCCAATACCAATACGCGGTCAACGCCACACCTAACAGGACGATCAATCTGACTTTGAATCCCGAAAGCCAACACCACATTCGCGAAATTGCCCCTGACATAGAACCGCCTCATCATCACCTCGAACGATGTGTTGTAAGACGCCGAGAGTTTCAGCCGCCATCGTTCCACCGTCAAGGTGCGGCTCCGAAGCTTTGCTGTACCGCGTGCAATCAACCGGCCCGGACGGAATCCTTAGAGATCGCCCGAATCAAATCCCAATGCTGCTCAATCTCCAGAACCAAGACTGGTGAATACTCGACGCTAATGTATGACCACTCTGGGTGATTGGCCCCGTTTCACGTCATGCTGGAAGCCGCGATTTGCCGGAAATGTTAAGCGCAGGATTCCGGGCTATTCGTAACCAGGAGGTCACTTCGTTCGATCATCGCTCGCCGAAACTATTGTTGTGACAAAGCCCTCGTGTGGAGCAGGCGTTGCAGCCAGCATCCCACATGCTCCGTTGATGTCTTGGCCGCCGCTGTAGCGGCGTTGGACGGGCATGGCGAGTTCTTCTCGCAAGTAGTCACGGAAGGCATTCGCTTCTTCGGTTGAAGGTCGCTTGAACTGGCCGGTCGGATCGTTGACATCGATCAGGTCCAACAAAATTGGTAGGCCGCTTGTTAATTCCGCGAGAGTACGCGCGTCTTCTCGACTAGTATTAATTCCAGACAATACCGTCCACGCAAAAGTCACTCGCTTGCGAGTTGCCGCGTGATAGTCACGCACGGCGGCGAGCAAATCCGGAAGCGGATAAACTCGTTCGATCGGCAACAGGCTCTTGCGCTTATCAGAGTCTGCTGACGTCAGCGACACGATGAGACGATAAGGATGTTTTTCTGCCGTGAATCGGCGAATCCCCGGCACGATCCCAACTGTCGAGATCGTGATTGCCTTCGCATTGATCGCCATGCCACATGGTTCCGAGAAGATTCGAGCTGCTCGAATCACGCAGTCGTAGTTGAGCATCGGCTCCCCCATACCCATGAAGACGACGCCGCGCACAGGGTGTTCCGAGTCTGCTTGAATCTGTGTCACTTGATCGACGATTTCCCAAGTCGCGAGGTTCCGTTGAAATCCCATGCGGCCGGTCGCACAGAACGCACATGCGAGAGCGCAGCCAACTTGAGAACTCACACAGACGACGTACTTTTTGTCATCAGGCCGATGTAACAACGGAATTCGAACCGCCTCAAACTGACCTTCACCTTCACCGCGAAACAGATATTTCGCAAAACCGTCTTCTGGCGACACGACTTTGTTTACCAAAGTCAGCCGAGGAATCGCGACTCGCGCGCGGATCTGCTCAAGCAATCGCCTCGGCATCTCTGGAACTTCTGTTGGAAGTTCTGTCATGCCTCGCCGCACCGCTGCCGCGTGCAACATTCGTATGAGACGAGCAGGCGGTGCGAGTTCAATGAGTGCTTGAGAAAGTTCTGTAGAAGTGTGGTCTTTGAGCAGAATCATGAAGCGTTCGGGAGCTGGTGATAGAGCGGATCAGGCGCGGTTCAGTTTCGGAGTGTGGGACGGCGGTCAGAATGAAACAAGTCTGTTCGCCAAGTGCGACCGAACTCGTAGTCTCGGCAAATATTGCTCAACTCTGCAGATCAACATCCGGCAACACTAGGTCAGAGGTTCCACGACAAATCTGACGCGGAAATTCGCGAGTCGCCTCAACGCATCCGCCAGCGAACGTTCCTAACGGTGCCTGATGCAGCAACATTTCTTGAAGAATGCGATCAGTTTCAATCGGGTTTTGGATCGCATCGGCTAACAACGCTTCGACGCGATCTTCATTCATTTGCAACTCACCTTGTTCGTCGAGATACGTTGCATGCCGCCAGTAATAAATCGACAAGCATTTTGTCGTGAGCGTGAAGCCTTCTTCGCGTTTCCAGAAATCTGTAAACCGGCCCTCGCCCAGATAGAACGTCCAACTCCCTTCGTACCCCGTGACCTCCGCCGAACATTGGTCCGGATTGCGGAACCACGTGCGGTCTCCCGGAACGAAGTACTTTAACGGCAAAGGATTTTCGACGGAGCCGATCACTCGCAAGAATGTCCGTTCAAACTCGCCCCCTTTGAGTGCTCTGGATTCAGCCTGCCGTCGCAGTTTGTCAAAGAGTTCAGAGTGATGAGACTGCGTTTCCTGCGCGAGGCTCAAGAGCACCACGTACTCGACCGCTCGACGACAGGAAAACGAGTACCGTTTGCCAGTGGCATCAGGTTGAGTTGCCGCTTGCAGGGCAGCTACGAGTGGCTGTCCAGGGAGCAAAACGAAGCCTCGCTCGTCATTGTAGGTCCAATATTCAGTCGGCCGTTCCGCCTCATACGCCTGAAAGACTAACCGCGTCTTCCGCGCCGCTTCGACAATATTCATTCTGACCCGCACAGCCGCAGCCAGTTCCTCATAACTGAGAAACTCAAAAGTCGCAGGGCAAAGCAGCATTGCCAGCAAGATCTCGCGTTCAAGATCTTGAGGCCGATTGTGGGTATCCAAGTTGAGCTTCTCGCAAAGTTGCGTCGTGTCGCCCTGCGGAGCCAGTTCCTCAGCATGATTCCCGTGGATCATGAATTTGACGCTCGGCGGCGTACTGCAACGACACACGGGTGCCGTCACATACTGAGTCAGTCCAAGCTCATCCAGATAGCTCAAAAAACGGAGCCTAGACTGCTCAATGACAAAGTCGGTTGATCCACAAATTTGAATTCCGCCATCCAAAAATACGGGAGCGCTCGCCGCATCATTCATCAGGTTGAGTCCTTCTTCAAAATCCCAATGCCGCCAGGAACGGATCGGAGTCTTTTTATGACTCAACCAGCAGCTTGCCAATGGAGCCGATCGACGAATGCAAACTTCGGCTCAATTTTCTGAAGGACAGCCGCGACAATCGACCAAGTCAATCAACCAGATTTGACCGGTGCTTCATCCTCGCGGCCCAGCGAACGCTTGGTGCTTCAACGGTCAAATACAACAGGTGCCCAGCCGCGATACTCACCACGACTGACAACAACAAAATTCCGCACGCTTGCGCAGATGTCGGAGCATTACCACAAAATTTCCAGCCGACTTGAATCACCAAGTGACTGATCGAGTAATGAATCAAATACAAGCTGTATGAAATCCGACCGAGATATTGGAGCCACCTCCAATCGAGCCACAAGTGAAGTCGCTCCATTTGGCCAGCCACAAAGATCGCCAACGATGTGGCAATCGCGATCGCATTGGCCGTCTGCCAATCGACCACGAGTTGAGCAGCCATCACCGCAACGGTGGTGGCGAAGGAACACACCGAGACCGTACGATCGAGTGTCCACCAAGTCATCATGCCAAGGAAGAAAATACACAAGAAGTGCGTCACCCAAGGCTCCATGCTCTCCTGCCTGCGCCAAACGAACAGCGAGGCCAATGCCCAAGGAGCAAACGTCAGCAACAGCCCGCTCATCGACGGTCGCGGATGTGCGCTGTCCGGTCGAGGCACCATTCGCTGTGCGAGCCACCAGCCCAGCACGGCCACCACGTAAAACTGCATTTCAATACAAACCGTCCACATCCCCGCCGACAGTGGTTCGTGGTCGAACACCTCCTGCAAAAACGCCATGTGAGCAAACACCCGAGCCGCCGTGACATGCTCGTCAAATGGAGCGGGCAATCCTCCAAACCGCGAGCAAGCCGCGTCCGCCAGAATCACGATTCCAATCGCCGCCCAATAAGCCGGGAACAATCGGACGATTCGTCGCCCCACAAACGACACGATCTCTTTGGGCGTCACCCACAGATTGCGGAGCGTGTAGGCGATTACAAAGCCGCTGATCACCAACAGGACTTGCACCCCGCCGCGAAGTCGCAGCAAAACGTCATCCAGGAATAACGCCGACTCCAATGCCGGATACGGAGCGGGCTCATACCACCAAACGTGAAAGAGGACGATGGCCAACGCCGCGAAGCCACGCAATCCGTCCACAAACACGAACCGAATTGGCGGATTCACAGAACAACTTGGCTCAATCACAGACGTCGGACGTGACTCGGCGGCATCTCGCTCGCCACCTTGATTCGCCATTACATGTTCTTTCCCGACCAAGCCAAGCCCTATCGGCCACCAGATCATTCAGGCGTCGCGGTCAGTTCCTTCCGGAAGTCCGCAGCGGGGAGGTCTTGTCCGGTGGCCGACTTGAATTGCGTCGCAAGTTGTTCGGCATAGACATCAACCGGAGCGACCGTTTTCGCACCACGTTCCCGAGCTTCCTTCATCACCGGGCTCTCCGCAGGCATCGTCGTGACGTCGAGCGCCATCATTGTCGCTCGCAAATAGCCTGCGTTGAACTCGTCTTTCTTACCACCGAGTTGTAAGTTCGGATCAGCGAAGATGACGACATCGGCTAGCGTGTTGTAGAGGTTTTGGTATGGCACAAAACGCACACTCATTTGAATGGCGAGTTCTTGAGCTTCTTTATCATTGGAGCTCGTCACACTGACAAGTCCTTTGCGTTTCGAGATGCCATAGATCATTGACTTCGCAAGACCGCCGCTGCCGATGACCATGACGTTGCGCCGATCGAGCGGGCGCACATCACTAGTACTCCCTTTCCCCAGTGCGGCTTCCAATGCTTTGACAGCACTGCGCCAAATACTGTTGTAGGCGGTCCAGACTTCATTCTGTTTGAGCATCAAGTCGCCATGCTGCGACATCTGTGTCACTTCTTCCATCTTCTCTGCAAGCGGCAACATCTCCTGAGCGGTCTTACCCGCAGCAAACAGTGCATTAATCTTCAGCGCGTCGAGCATCTGCTTAAACTTGTCGAACTTCTCAGTCGCGACTGGTAGGCAACGCATATTGAGGCTCGCCTTGTTGAACATCTTGTTCATAGTCCTCACTGTCGCCGCCTCCGCATCTCCGAGACCAGAGACGCCGAGAAACTTTGTCTGCGCATCAATGTTCCGCCAGCCGTAAGTTTCATCGAGTTCAAACACCGTTGCTTGTCCCTCGAACGATTCCATGCCTCTTTCAAGGGCCGCGTAAATCCAAGGGGAACCGTACTTTCGCCCCAAAAGCGAGAACGTCAAACCGGCGCGACCAAGCCCGAGACCAACTACCGGAATCTCTCTTTTCTTCGAGACGGCAGACAATAGCGGCCACGCCGCCTCGAGGGTCGGTGTCGGCCACGTGAATTTGACGACGTCTGCATTAACCTTCTTTGCTTGCTCAAAGATCGCGTCAATGTTGCTCGAGAGCGGTCGATCGAGGCTCGTGTAGCTGATGACTCGCTTCGTCTTACCGAAACGAGGAATCGACTTTGCAGTTTCCAAGTCGAGTTCGATGTAGGCCGGCCCAGCCACGATTGCCTGTCGTAACAATACGATACGTTCGGCTTCTGTTCCCTCCCACGCTCCCCCTTGCTCTTTGCTGCGGCAAGAAATCAAGATCGGTTTGGGAATGTCCTCCATCAACTCCGCGACGTTCGGCTCTTTCAGCAGGTTGTCGAGTCCCAATTCCACGATGTCACACCGATTGGCGGCGTTTAATAAATCGACTTTCGCCAATGTTCGCGATTCAGGGGACACGGAAATACAAATCATGGTGCAGTTGCCTCGGTCAGAAAGCTGTTCAAATACGAAAAGTTGGAACCGTGAGCCGGGCACTTTTCAAACAAGCTACCCGCGCTCGCAAGATCAGAACGAAAATGAACAACTTCTGCCAGCGAGTCGAAGGCCGACTTTCACCGCGAGCCACGATCGGCTTTGATATTCCCTCAAACAGAATTTCTTTAGGAGTCCACCTGCATGCACGCTGCCATCGAACAGGCCATCATTCCGTTGCTCGAAAAACAAGATGTTCCCGAATTCGCTTGCCGAGCGGCCGTTGCCGCGATCATGGACGGGCAATGCGACGAGGTTTCGATTGCCGCGTTTCTGACCGCACTACGAGTCAAAGGAGAATCGGTTGATGAGATCGTCGGTGCCGCTCGTGCGATGAGCGAGCGAGCGGAGCGAGTCCCGACTGAACGCAAAGGTCTACTCGATACGTGCGGGACCGGCGGCGACGAACTCCGAACATTAAACATCAGCACGGCGACAGCGATTGTCGCTGCGGCATGTGGCGTTCCTGTCGCGAAACATGGCAATCGGAGCGTGTCCAGCAGTTCCGGTTCCGCCGATGTCCTGGAAGCACTCGGAGTCAACACGCAACTCACTCCCGCTCAAGTCGGACGTTGCATTGATGAAGTGGGCATCGGATTTTGTTTTGCTCCGGTCTTTCACGGAGCGATGCGACACGCGGTTCCCGTTCGCAAAGCGCTTCGTTTCCGGACGCTGTTCAATCTGCTCGGTCCGCTGACGAATCCGGCGCAAGCTGAATTTCAGTTGCTCGGTGCGTCACGCATTGCGATGGCAGAGAAGTTAGCCCATGCATCGTCGAAACTCGGACGATCGAGAGTCCTCGTCGTGTGCGGCAACGATCAATTGGACGAAGTTAGCCTATGGGGCGAAACAACCGTCTTTGAGGTTGTCGGCGAACAGGTCTCTCGCCTGACATGGACTGCCGCGACGTTCGGATTTCCAGAGTGCAGCGTCGATCAGTTACGAGTTTCCTCGTCAGCCGAAAGCGCGGCCCGATTGAAAGAAGTCTTCGACGGTGTTTCAGGACCGGCCCGCGACATCATCGCCGCCAATGTCGCCGCCGCACTGATTGCGGCGTCAGTTGAAACCGCCCCTCGAAACGCAGCAAAGCGAGCGAACCAAGTAATCACTGATGGCAAGGCTGCGGAATTACTCAACAAGTTTATCGAATTCACTCAGACGCTGGCGACTCAGGCAGGGTGAAGCTGCTTTCCTCGATTGATCTTCCGAGAAACCGTCAGCGTCGAGGCTTCTGCCACGCATGCGCGTGGTCTACTTTTTCACTCCGCTCTTTCGCAGCACTGATACACGAATCGTCGCAGGCAAAAAACAGCGGTAAGAACATCTACCTCGTCACATCAGCGATGTTTGCAGGGCATTTCCAGGGCCGGATTCAGACTGATCTAACAGACTTGGCGAGATGGCTTGAGTTGCCGAGAGTCAGTCCTAATAATCCCGGTCCCATTGCCGACGATCGGCAAGTGATGTCAGTTTTTTGTCCCTCCTCGCTGGAGGCGTTGCGGAACAAGTTATGGCTGCTTGGTTTCGAAATGTGTGGTTCGCCGTTTCAACCGTCCTGCAAGGGATGTTCGTGACGATCTGGACAATGTTGAAAACTTATCCCCGACGAACATTCGCAGAAGTGTTCGAGTACCCGGAGTCGCCAGTCCCGGTGAAAGCGCGATATCGCGGCTTCCATCGGTTTGATCTGACGACCTGCATCGGCTGCGAGAAATGTGCAGTCGCTTGCCCGGTTGACTGCATCTACATCGAGAAAGTGAAGAGCCCAGTCGGCAAAGGTTTTCGAATCGATGGCTTCGCAGTGGACTACACGAAGTGCATGTTCTGTGCTCTGTGTATCGAGCCTTGCCCAGTCGATTGCATCTTTATGGGATCGAACTTCGACCTCAGTTGCTACAGTCGTGATGGTTGCATCGTCGATTACGCGAAGTTGCCGTTGCCAGTGGCGTGGGGCCAAGTAACGATCAATCCGACTGCCGTAGCGGAATCGAAAGTTCTGTACGAACCAGTTTGGGTCAAAGGTGAACCGAGTCCCTTCGGCTTTGAAGCCAGCGAGCACTAAGCGATGAAAGCGGCAACCGTCGAGCGACAGTACGAAAAGCGATTCTTCTCCGTTGCTGAAGCAAATCAACGTTTGCCTTTAGTGCGTGCAATCGTAGATGACATCGTCACGCTATTTGCGGATGTCCAAGAGCGCCGTGAGCGATTGACTACGCTTGTGCAACCAGACGCGACCGGTTCCAAACGACAGGCTTCGCCTTACACCGAAGAACTCGATCAGATGGATGCCGAAATTCGAGCAGACATCGAGCGACTCAATGGGTTTGCTCACGAGTTGGCAGAACTTGGTGTTGAGCTGAAAGATCCAAACATCGGGCTTTGTGACTTCCCGACGCTCGTCGATGACCAAGAAGCGTGCCTTTGCTGGAAGCTCGGTGAGCCGACTGTCGATTTCTGGCATGATCTAAAATCCGGGTTTTCAGGTCGGCAATCGGTCACAGAACTTGCATCCGTATCGAGATTTTCCACTTCCAAATCTTCTCCGAATTAGTCAATAAAAAGTACATCGTCATGACGGATCTTGTAGGACATATCGTGCTTTTCATAGTGGCGGGGACTGGGATCGTCCTGGCTCCGCTGCTGATTGGCCGCCTCGTACGACCGAACCTGCCCACTCCGGAAAAGGTTGCAATCTACGAATGTGGCGAGCCTACAATCGGTTCCAGCTACATTCAATTCGACCTGCGTTACTACGCAGTCGCGTTGCTTTTCATTGTGTTTGACGTAGAAGTCGCCTTCTTTTTTCCGTGGGCCTCGGTCTACGGCGGAGCGATGCAACTGGCAGACAATCGCCTCTCTTCCGAAGCACGCACCCAAATCTCAGAGAAGCTGTTGAACGTTGCACCAGGGTCGCTTGATCCCGCGCAAGCGATCTCTGCTGAAACCGCATTGCAGCTTGGCACCGCCAGTATGATCGACATCCTGGTTTTCTTTGCCGTCCTAATGGTCGGTTTTGCGTATGTCTGGAAACGTGGCGATCTGGATTGGGTTCGCGCTTACCAGAAACCCGCTCCAGTTGAACAACAAGTTTGAACCGATATTTGAATTCTTTCATTGCCCCTGCCGCTGGCAAACACGGACTCCTGAGTCTGTCTTACGAGTGGAAACCATGACCGCTGAAGACCTTCACAAGTTACTCGTCGGAGAGTTTGGCGAGAGTAAAATCACCGGCTCCAACTTCACAGCCAAAGATCCTTGGATCGAGGTTGCCACTGACTCGATCGTTGCTGTCTCGCGTTTCCTTAAGCACGACGAGCGGACGCAGTTCGATCACCTCAACGATCTCTGCGGCGTGGATTACTTTGAGCCGGACCCGAAAAAGGTGGCGAAGTTCAACCATAAACCCCACGTCTCTGTCGTCTATCACCTGACGAGTTATTCATTGCGACATCGCATCACAATCAAGGTCAAAGTTTCGCGTTGGAAAGATGACGCGACGAAGACCCTTCCCGAGGTACCGTCCGTGTCCAGTGTCTGGGCGATCGCCGATTGGCACGAACGCGAATGCTATGACTTGGTCGGAGTCAATTTTCTTGATCATCCAAACCTCCGTCGCATCCTCTGCCCCGAGGACTGGGAAGGTCACGGCCTCCGTAAAGATTACGAACAACCGCTGGAATATCACGGTGTCCGCGGTCGGTAACGATGATGGGCGTTCCAGCCCGTCGCTTTGTAAATTGAATGAAATCGGACAGGCAATAGCGTCAGTCCTAAGAGGTTTCCATGAGTTTGACTCTCGAAGATCCCCGCGTCATTGAGTTCGACGTTCGCACCGATGAAATGCTGGTCAACATGGGGCCGCAGCACCCCAGCACTCATGGTGTGTTGCGGTTGTTATTGCGAACTGATGGCGAAATCATCCACGAGATCACACCACATCTCGGATACCTTCATCGTTGCGCGGAAAAGATTGGTGAAAATCTCTCACCACCGCAGTGGGTGCCCTACACCGACCGCATGGATTATCTCGCTGGAATGAACATGAACCTCGGCATGGCGCTGACGGTTGAAAAGCTCATTGGCATGGAGGTCCCTGAGAAGGCCGCGACGATCCGCGTGCTCATCGCCGAACTCGGACGCATCGCGAGCCACTTGGTCGGTATGGGGGCCTACGGACTCGACCTAGGCACATTCAGTCCGTTCTTGTACGCGTTTCGAGAACGAGAAATCATTCTCGACTTGTTTGAAGAAGTTTGCGGCGCACGATTGACATACAGCTATATCACAATCGGCGGCGTGACACACGACTTGCCCGACATGATCCCGATCCCGCCCGGTCTAGCCGCGCTGACAAAGCGGAGTCGAAACATGAAGGTCACCTGGTTGCAGGCCCTCGAAATGTTTCTCGATTGGTTGGAGTTGCGCATCTCGGAATATCACACGCTTTTGACTCGCAACCAGATTTTCATCAAGCGCACTGCGGGCCTCGGCATCCTCACGAAGGAATTGGCGATCAGCCACGGTTGCACAGGCCCAGTGTTGCGTGGCAGCGGAGTTAGCTGGGATCTGCGTCGTGATGGCGAACCGATCTATACGAAGATGTATGCAGACTACGAATTCAATGTCATCGCAGCCCCGTTCAAGGAAGCTCCACGCGAAGTTGTGCTCGGCGACAACTGGTGCCGCTTCTATGTCCGCATGTTAGAAGTCGTTCAAGCAATTCGGCTCGTGCGGCAGGCGATGACCAAATATCCCACAGCGAAAGGCGAGTACCGCATACCCTACAAGATGAGTGCGAAGCTCCCCATCGACGAAGCGTACCTCGAAACCGAATGCCCGCGCGGAGCAATGGGTTTCTACATTATCGGCAACGACAAAGCCGAACCGTTCCGCGCTCGCGCCAAGAGCTCCTGTTTCTGTAACCTCTCGGTCACAGCACCGCTCTGCGAAGGATTTCTTCTGGCGGACATTCCGGCGATTGTTGGTTCGCTGGATATCGTGATGGGCGAAATAGACAGATGATCGATATTTCCGCAAATCTGATTGCATATACGACTTGCGGAAATCAAGCATTCCCGAAAAGTGCCTGAAATCGGATACATTTTATGGAATGCGATGCATCGTAAGCTCATGAGGCCCAATACTGTTCGGCACGGGATTTGCGCATAATAAATATAAGAGTACAGTATTGCGCTTTCGCTCGGCCGTGCGCAACATTCCCGCATGGCACGCCGAACGTCAATCAAGCCGGAGATCCGTGACAAGGATCTCACAGGG
>JAPLNX010000059.1 GCA_026400935.1 Planctomycetia bacterium
CACGGTCAGTCCCACGCGACTCACGTCCCGTCAATCGGAAATCCTCCGCCAACTCGAACTGCCGACCCCTGCCGAAACCCTGCGTCGCTTGCCCCCGCGACCGCCAGACTGACGCCAAACAACTCGCCGCCGATGCCCGGTAGCTTGAAGCGTTCGACAGGGTGCGGAAAATGGGGTTAAACAATCGTCTGAAAATTTCATCGAAGCGTGGCGAGAGCGATCACTTTCGGATTCTGGCCGCTTCCACAATCGTCATCGCTCCGTAGCCAGTTCGCCAGTCGCCGGTGAATTCGGCTTGGCCGACGTAGTCCTCGTCGCGCATCTCGGCACGCCAATCAGCGAGTAAACGGTCCTGGCGATCAACATGCACTTTGACGAGATACTTTCCGCGTGACAGAGTTGCCGTTCGACGGCAGTCTTGAGCACGCTTGGAATCCGGCTCGGCCAGCAGCGTGACAGTGTGTTGCCACGTCTTGAATTTGGCGGAGGCTTGCCGATCAGAGATTGCGATCGGAGCGGCTTCCCATTTCTTCGTTTGTTCGTCCCAGCGATAAATCGTGACTTGCAGCAGTTTCTCGTCCCAATCTTGAGGCGGATTTGCCAACTTGAACCACAACTCGCTGCTGAATTCATGCAGTCGTTTTGAATCCGACTTCGGCAAGTCTGAGGCTTTCACGTACTCGTCACGCACAACCTTGGAATAGTCCTCAATCCAAGTGCGGTAGCCTTTGTAGCCGAGGTCGCCTTTCAAGAATTTCTTACCACCGCCGTGTTCAACTTCTTTCAACGGCTTGAGCAGCAACAGACTCTTTTCCGGGTTGTCGCGTTCGATGAGGTGCTTCGTGCGGATGAGATAAGTCATCGTCTCGGCTGCGGTCTTCTTCATCCACGAAACTTGCTCGCCGTTCTTCTCGACCAGCTTACGATTCTGGTCGGACCCTTCCGTGTGGCAGCCCATGCAACGATGCCGCTGTCCCCAGACGTTTTGCTCGAACGATTCGAGCAGCCGGTCGGTTCTCGCGAAGCGGATCACCTCGTCGGGCCGCGCGGGCTTCGCCAATTCCTGTGGCGACAGTTTCGGCGAGTTGCGGAGTTTCAAATCGCGGCAGCAGAGATTGATCCATTCGGCAAACGCGTTCGCTTCCGCCTCACGCGATTTCGCATGCAACAGATTCACACCGGGATTGTCGGTGTCTTTCATGTTGATCAACGTGAGGATCTTCGACTTCTCCGGCTTGTCGAGATTCACCAGTCCCTGATCCCTCAACGAACGAAACGTTTCCTCGCTCGAAGGGCGGATGTAATTTTTTAGATCGACTCCGGCCAAATGACACTGCACGCAACTGCTCGGCTGGTCTGACTTGAAGATCGGCAAGATGCGCTGCTCAAAGACGTTTGCTGGGGAAACGATCTCGTCGGCACAAATTGGTGAAGGCGGAACACCAAACATCAACGCAACAGCAACGAACGAAACTAGACCCAGGTGAAGCCGAAGCATGGCAATGTCCCCTCACTGTGGCGTGTTGAAACTGCGGTCACCTGCATCACCAAGCCCCGGCACGATGAATTTGCGGGAGTTCAATTCCACGTCGATCGCGCAGACGAAGAGTTGAGCTTCAGGACAAGCGGCGGTGACGCTGCTGACCCCTTCGGGTGCGGCGATGAGCGACAGCACTTTCAATTTCGGCACGCCCCAGCGACGCAACGCTTGCAAAGCGGCGATCGCCGATCCTCCGGTGGCGAGCATCGGGTCGAGGATTAGCGCGACATCGACCGGGCTATAATCGGGAAGTTTGCTGTAGTACTCGACCGGCAGCGCGGTCGCTTCGTCGCGATACAGGCCCAGATGCCAAACCTCCGCCTGAGGTAGCAAATCGAGCAGCGGATCAACCATGCCAAGCCCGGCTCGAAGGATCGGCACGAGACCAATCCGCTGTGACAACCGCCGCGCGATCGTGCGCGTGAGCGGCGTTTCAATCTCGCACATCTCCGTGCTGAGATCGCGAGTCGCTTCGTAAGCCAACAACACCGCCAGCCGTTGCACCAGCCGACGAAATTCATCGGGCGGAGTGGTTTTATTTCGCAACGTGGCGAGGTGATGCTGAATTAGCGGATGTTGGACTTCGCATACGTGAGTCATGAAGCACCACGACAGTTGAACCGATACGAAATCAGCCCTCCTGCAAATACAGTCGGGCTGGTCCGTGGAGTCACTCTGCTTTTAACCAAGTTCCTTCTTGAGCACGATTCTTTCGCCGCTTGTGCATTCCATTCATCCAGCAGCGCTTGGATGCGGGGTCGTTGCTTCTCGTTGAAGTCGGCCGGGATCGGTTCGTCGTGGTTTTGCAGCAGGTCATCGATCGTGACCCTACCGGCGGGGACTCCGTCGGTCGGGATGTCGGTGCCAGTGGTCCAGACGATGGCGTTCATGATCAGCTTGCGGAATTGAGGATTGCCCCAGTTCCAATGATCGTGTCCGCCGGAGCAACCGAAGCCGCGACCGCCGTCGGGACGCTGCGTAGCCCAGGCCATGTGCTGCGGTTCTTTGTCTTCGAGGATCGCCTTGCGCGCGTGCGGGTTGTTGTTGTGAGCGTTCTCTGGCCGGCTGAGCTTTGGCACCTGCTTACCGTCCTTGTCTTCCATCACGATCTTGCCGTCCTTGTCCAAGACTACGAGCGTCGTGAGTGGCGGCAGGTCAGTCAGGATCGGCGTGACTCCCTCCATTTTGTCGCGAAACCGCATGTGGTAATACCACTCGTCGTGCGTGCTGAACGGTTTCACGCCTTTCGTCGTCGGATGTTTGGGGAGCTGTCGGTAGTACGCGGTCCAGTGCGGATTGACCGAATAATTCGGCTCGAAGTACCCGCCGGTCCAGTCGATAAACGCCTCGCCCGGCTTGCCGATGGTCGTCTCGACGCCGTAGTGAATGCAGACGATGCCAGTTCCTTTTTTCGTCAACGCGGTCAGTTCATCAAGATGCGCGTTGAAGGGATGACCGCCGCCACCGTCGGAGTAGATGACGATCGTGTTCGCCTCCGCGAGTTCCTGCGGCTTCGGCCAGCCGCTCTTCTGCAACGAATGCACCTTCGCCTCAACCAGTCCGCTTTCATTGAGCAACTTGGCCAAAAGCGAGCAGCCCGACAGATGGTCGTGAGCGCCGAAGCCGTGGCTCGGATTGCCGGCCAGTAACAGCGCTTGCTTCTTGCTTGATGAACCGCTGGCCGACGCAGAGCCTTCCCCCTTCGTTTGCTTAATCTTGATGTTGCGGAACTGCACTTTCATCTCCGGGCCGGCGTGAAGCTGCAAGGCGAGGACACCCTTCGCACGACGCTCTGTATCTTCATCAGTGCAATCGGCCGTCGGAACATCGTTGATGAAGTGTTGGAAATGGAAACCCTTCGCGACGATGCGGTAGCTGTTCCAGTCTTCCTTCTTGATCTTGGCTTGAATCTCTTTCGTGTCACCGACAGAGCCTACGACCTCGACCGCGAACTTGCCGTCCTTCTTCTTAAGCACGGTCTTCTGACCGCGATTGCACAGGATGCCGCGATATCGCTCGCCGTACAGAATGCCGGAGTACGTATCGCCCGCTTCAAAATCTCCTTGATAGCCGCCGATGACCCACTTCTCGTTGGGAACTTCAAAGCTACGGTACTGAATGCCGGAGTTGCCGTTGATGATTTTGTATTCGAGCGTCAGCTCGAAATCGGCGGTCTCTCCCTTGCGCCAGATTATGAAGGTATTCCCCTTCGTCGGCTTGTCCTTTGTGGTCTCGCCGGTAATGCAGCCATCTTCAACGCGCCAGAAGTCCGGATTTCCGTCCCACCCATCGAGCGTCTTACCATCGAAAATTGTTTGCCACGCATCGTCAGCTCGAACCATTGTCGAACCAGACCACAGACCAAACGCAGTCAATGCGACCAATGCAAAACTCAACCAGCTTCTTCGTGAAATCATGTTGAACCTCTTTGTTTTGAGATCAGTAAAACATACGCCGAAGGAATACCTACAATTGTGACTTTTTAACCAAACTACTTGACCGGAATGGCAAAGTCGCCACCGAGATTTCGCCACATGCTGTGAACATGATTGGCGTTGTTTTGAGTATTGTTGTACTCGATCAGGAAAGTCGGACCTTGGACGCGATAGTAGTGTCGCTCGTTGACCTCGCTGCTACCCCACCAGGCAAAGTGAATCTTGTCGAGTCCGCCAGCTTCGATTTGCTTGCGGCGTTCGCTTTCGACGTCGCCAGGCATGTTCTTCAAATACTCAGAGAGCAATTCGGCCAGTAGCTTCTTCTGATCCGCACTCATCTTCGCGGCGGGCAAGCCGACTGGAGCGGTCGTCTCCGGTTGTGCGGCGACTGGATTCGTTCCCATCGCGCCGCCGGTTCGCAGTTCGTCGGGCGCGGCCTTGTCGATCCAAGCAACTTTCTTTTGATCTTCGTCGCAAAGTTTTAGCAGCGCACGGGCCATGTCTTCTTCGGCTCCGAGTACTCGAATGCGGCGACCGAGTCCCGCGTCGATGGTGCCGGGATTAGTGCCGAAGAATTCGGGTGTGCTCGACGCGACCTTGCCCTCCTTGATCGTGTAATTCAGCGAGAGGTGATGCCCTTCCAAACGCCAGCCCCAAGTGCCGGTTTCACCTGGAGTGCCAAAGACGCTAACAAAATACTTCTGCGGATCGCGTTTCTCACGCCGTTCTTCGCGAGCACCACCTTCCAGCAGATACAACACTTCTTCGAGGCTCATGACATTCAACGCTTGGTCATATCCAACCTCTGACAGACCGGCTCGAATCAGCGCGAATGCAGATTTCAGTGCGTCTCCTTCAAGCTGCTTCACCGGCAGACCGTTGCGAGGCCGCGGGATGAAGTGCCAGTTGAGACGTTCTTTGTCGTCGAACGCGAAGCTCGTTTTCTTTCGTTGCTCGTCGGTCAGTTTGCTGAGATAGGCCTGCGCGGCTCTCGCCATTCCGACGCCAGACGGAGCGGCTGTCTGTAAGTTCGCCGACAGCAGCGCGGCCATCGCAACCATAACGGACGCGGCCAAAACCAATTTGCGAATGCCCATCGAAAAATTCCTTCTGTTTCGTAGCGACAGGCGGTTCGCCTGTCGTGAGTCGGATCGGTACGCAGGCGAGTCACCCGCGACCACGTACTTATCCCGGAGGCCAGTGCAAAGCTCGACCGCCAAGAACATGAATGTGTAAATGATCGACCGACTGCCCACCATCTTTGCCGCAGTTGATCACGGTTCGATATCCATTGCTCAAGCCAAGTTGGTCTGCGATTTGTTTTGCAACTAACAGTAAATGCCCCAGCAGCGCCTGGTCTTCGGCTTGAGCCGCAGCAAGATTCGGTAGAGGCTTCTTCGGAATGACCAACACGTGCGTCGGAGCCTGTGGTGCGACATCATGAAATGCCAAGCAGCGATCGTCTTCAAAAACGATCTGGGCCGGAATCTCTTTGTCGATGATCCGTTGAAAGATTGTCGCCATCGTTGCTCCTCAAGGTCTGCCGAACTCGCTGAATCGGTTTCGCACGGTATCAAACGAACTTCCAAATTTGGAGTGAGCGACAGAAAGGTTTCGACCAGACCGCGCTTTGAATCTGATCCGATCGCCGTGCTATACCTCTCTTCGATCAATATGGTCGGGACAAAGAATTGCTCACTCACCTCCAACGGAGAATTCAGATCATGGCTGTCACTTGGAAAAAGTTTCTAACGGCGATTCTTGGCGGACTCGCACTGCTAACCTCGTTGGTTGTTCCGACGTTGGCCGCAGAACCGGCAGTTGTGGTTTCTGTGAAGAGCTTCAATGAACTTCTGACCGACTCGCAATACTTAGGCAATGCAGTGCAACAGCCGTTGCTCGGTGCCGCACTGCCTGGGGCAGTCGCCGGGTTCACTGGTGGCAAAGGACTCAAGGGACTCGATGCAACAAAACCAATTGGCGCTTATCTCACCATGTCGGCGGATGGCCAACCGAAAGATTTCGTCATCTTCGTCCCTGTCATTAGTCAGAAAGTATTTGCGGAAACTTTGTCCGGATTGTTTCCTGATCCCACCACTGAGAATGGACTCACCCAGTATGAGGTTCCGAACAGCCCGGTACCGGTCTTCGCCAAACATGGTGCGAAGCACTTCTTGTTTGCTCAATCGCCCGATGCACTGAAAGAGACTCCCGATCCCGCCAAGCTGGTGAAGTCATCTGCCGACATCGCCATCGAGTTGGATCTCACCAAAATCGGTGATGGACTGAAGGAACAATTCCTCATTCAGACCGAAGCGGGAGCCGCCGCGACTGCGAGCAACAACGTCAACGCCACTGATGCCGAGCGACGTGGTGAAGAAATGGGCCGAGCGATTGCCTTGTCCGCGTTTCGCCGATTGCTGATGGACGGCGACCGTTTGAGCGTGGGGTTCAACATCGACGCCAAGGCTAAGGCCGTGACGCTCGATCTCGGTTTCACTGCCAAATCAGGAACGACACTCGCGCAAGCGTGTGCCAGTTATGCAAAGACCGAAAGCCCGTTCGCCGCGCTTACGTCCAAGCAAACGATCGGTAGCTTCGTGATCTCCACGCCGCTGAGCAAAGACTCTCAAGACATCTTCAAGCTGATGGTGGAAGAAGGGGAAAAAGGAGGCGTTGCCGCCGTGAACGCCGACGGCAATGTGAAAGACTCTGATCGCAAGACGGCCATCGAAGTGCTGACACGTCTGACGGGCACCCTACGGCAGTCCGTGGAACGTGGTCGATTGGATCAAGCCGTGATCGTCAACAGCGGAGCTTCAGGCAAGTTGCAAGTGCTAGCTGCGATGAAGGTCGTCAAAGGCAAAGAACTGGGCAAGATTTTTGAAGACGTGATTCGCAAAGATGCCAAGAATGCTCAGATCAAATTGGGTGTTGCTGACGTGAAAGGTGCTCGCGTCCACGCAATCACGTTGCCTCCGGACTCAGACCGCGAGAAGCATCTCGGCAACGGACCGGCTCACCTGGGTTTTGCAGAAGACACGGTCATTCTCACCCTCGGAGACGATTCGTTGACGGCGGCGAAAACCTCGTTCGACATCAAACCGGTCGCGACGAAACGCGCACAGATTTCGTTGCGTATCGGACTCTCGAAGCTCCTGCCGCTGGCCGAAGATGCTGGCCCGCAAGTCATGGAACTGGGAAAGGCCGCCTTTGAAAATGGGCATGACGAGGTCGCTCTCGAAGTTGCCTCGCAGCCTAACGGAGCCGCCATGCGGATTGAGATTCAAGAAGGAGTCCTTCGTCTGATCGGCCTATTCGGAGCCGCACGAGCAGGACAGTAGTTCTGCGGCGATGCCGTCTGAGATCACGACCGAGCTACTTAGCCGCAACGCCATCGGCGTGCACGGAAATCGAAAGGCGTCTCCGCCCACGCCGATGGAGTAGGGGGTAAACATCTCTTTGAACCGAGCGTCTATGAACGAGGCACACGAAGCGGCTTCTCTCAAGTTTACTCCGCGATGGCGAGCATTCTTGGTGCATGCCCATCGCTGGAGCGGAACCATTCTCTCTGGTTACGCGATCGCACTGCTGACGGGAACGCATCTACCAAATCCCGAAGGCCTCTTCCCGATGGAAGGGAATGACAAGTGGCTGCATTTCTGCGCGTACTTTGGGCTCGCTTTCTTGTTAGCGACTTGGCGATCTCGCAAAACGCGAGTTTGTTGGAGGCTGACGCTCGCGGTCTGGCTCGCCACCGCGTTGATTGGTGCAACGGATGAATTGACTCAGCAACTGCCCGGCATCAACCGGCATTGCGATTTCGCGGACTGGATCGCCGACACGAGCGGTTCTGCTTGCGGGCTTCTTGTCTGGCATCTATTGAGGTGGTTTCTGTTCGCTCAAAGTGGAAGCGTGAAGTTGCAAAACAACGCCGTCCAAAAATGACGCCAACTGCGCGGCCGCCGTCTGAGCCTGCTCGCGTAACCGCCACAGGTCTTTGACCGCAGCGGGACGTTTCCAAATCGAACCGATCGCCGCACCGAACCGAACGCTCCCTGTCGCACCGACAATGCTCATCACTTCCGGAGGCAGATCAGCAGTCAGGTCGTCGCTGATGACTCGAACCGCCAAGAAGCGCGTCTTCCCTTCGCGAGCGACTTGCGCGACCGCCAAGCTTTCGAGATCAACCGCAAGCGCTCCATGTTGTTCGCCGAGTTGTCGCTTCTGCTCAACCGATCGAACCATCTCATCCGTCGTCAGCAACCGTCCGACAAACAGCTTGCGAGCAGGATCGGCCGGCATCTGCAAATCAATCTGCAAACACTGACCATGCTGATCAACAATTGAATTGCCGACCACAATCGAGCCAATCGGAACATCATCACGCAGCGCACCAGAGAACCCGCACGACAACAACCACTTCGGCGAATGACCATCAAGTATCGCTTGAGTCGCGCGACGAGCACGCGAGTAACCCATGCCCGCTTCGACCACAGCGATTCGAATTCCGTCATAAAAGCCGCCACGAAACACGAATTCACCACCCGTGTATTTCTTCACCTTCTCGCAGCGGTCCATGAACGCGCCCAGTTCGATCGGCAACGCACAGACAATGCCGATGTCGGCCTGAGCGAGATTGGGCGCTAGCGAATTGGGACTGGCAACGGACATAAAAGGTTCGTCCTGAGTTTGTGTGTTTGGGCTTTTCCGACACTCACCGCTCAGCTTTCTTCGCAAACGCTGCATAGTCCGCTGGTGACAAAACACAGCGGAAGCCGCAATGAAACGTCCCTGAAGTTGGTTCGCCTTTCATCCGCGTCGCACAGCGATAGCCGAGACAATAATCCGGGCTACACATGAAGGAACCGCCGCGCTGTACACGTTTGGGCAAACCGGGTTCGTTCGGATCAAAGCTGTCTTCGGGGCCGACCGGATTGCGTCGTGGACTTTCCGAGTAATACGTCGGCTGATACCAATCGGCGCACCATTCCCAAACATTGCCGGCCATGTCGTAAAGCCCAAATGGATTCGGCGAATAGGATTTGACCGGAGCCGTGAACTCAAACCCGTCAGAAACTTCATGGGCTTCAGGAAACTTTCCCTGCCAAACATTGAGCAGCCAATTCCCATTTTTTTGCAGACGATTCCCCCACGGATAATCCTGCTGAGCCAAACTGCCGCGCGAGGCGTATTCCCATTCAGCTTCAGTCGGCAACCGCTTGCCGGCCCATTCGCAATAAGCCACCGCGTCCGTCCAAGCAACATGCACCACAGGATGGTCTGGCATGTTCTCAATTGATGAGTCCGGTCCGTTGGGATGCCGCCAACTCGCTCCGTGCTTCAGCATCCACACTTGATAGGGCCAATTCGGATAATCCTTTCGCAATGTCGCTCGATCAAAATTTGGGTTGAAGCAGATCGAACTGGGGACCAAGTCCTCATCTTTAATGACGCTCACGTCTGGAACCAAACCGACGAAGTCTTCTCGTTTGGGCTGCTTCTCGGCAACGGTAACGTAGCCGGTTGCTTTCACAAACTTCTCGAACTCCGCATTCGTCACTTCCGTTGAGTCCATCCAATATCCATCGAGCTCAACAGCGTGAATCGGCTCTTCATCCGCTTTGCCGTCTTTGCTCCCCATCAATGATCGCCCCCCAAAAATCCAGACCATGCCGACGGGAGTTGAATTTGGTTCTTTGATGACGAGCGGCGCGGCGTCGGACTGATCTGCTACAGTGGTGCCGTCAGCAAGTTTGCCTGTCGAATCCTGCTCAACGGCCGACGTCTCACTTTGCGGAGTACGTGAGACAACCTGCGGAGCCGTTACCATCGACGAGGCCAAGATCGCTCCCGAAGTTACGATCGCAGCGACCAAAAGAATCAAACGATGAGTTGGCATGAAATTGACCTGCGAAATGGAATCACGAAAGACGTTCGTGGTCGCAGGATATCAATTCGCTGATCTGACAACACTCAAGCGGCAATTCGCGAACTGTAGTAGTGGCACAGCGCGACCGCGAAAGCATCGGACACGTCATGAGGTTCGAGTAAGCGATCCAGCCGCAACTCAGTTTTGATCGCGTGTTGGATTTGTTCCTTCGACGCCTTGCCGCTGCCTGTGAGCAGTCGCTTGATCTGCGTCGGCGTGTAATGCACGACTGGAACTCCGCAACCGACAGCAGTCGCCAGAATTGCTCCGCGCGCGTGAGCCATCAGCAGGGCTGACTTCGGATTTCGTACCAACGAGAAAACTTGCTCGATCGCCAGTACCGTAGGATGAAACTCTTCCAGAACTTCGCGCACACCAGAGGCAATCTCATGCACACGATCGGCGAGTGATCCACCACGAGTCGAGCGGATCAGTCCCCCTTCACACAATACCGGGCCTCGCGCGGATCTCTCCAGCAAAGCATATCCCGTCTTGTTCAAGCCGGGATCAACACCGAGATACCGCGCCGCGTTTCCCATCCGTGAGTCTCGCTGATGCCAACGTCGTTGGTGTTTCAGAAACTACTGCCAGCACCGGAACTACTTCCACCAGAACTGCTCCCGCCACCGCTTGAACCGCCGCTGCTGTTTCTCGGCTGCTTCTTGGAAGGCTTTCCACCAGAACCCTTCTTTTGCGGGCTAGGAGCGCCTCCCATCATCCCCCCCATCATTGAGTTCATCATCATGTCGGCACTGCTCGCAGAAGATGAATTCTTCCCTCGCAATCGATCAAGATCACTCGAGGGGCCAGCCCCTACTGCCTCATTTCGGCTCTTGAGATGACTCCACATCTTGTGCTCCTCTTCCACCATTCGCAGGGATTTCTTTTGGTCATCCTCTGCGACTTTCGGATCGAGCGCTACCAATTGACCGAAACGATCCACAAGCAATGCCTTATCGACAGTCCCAATCTGCTTGAGTCTCTTAGCATCGACCTTCAGATCAGCGTGCTCTGTGGCGTCCAACTCAGGAATCGGCGCCGAAGAAATGTCTGCCAAAATGGAACCGGTGAAAACAGGTATTTCTTCGTCTTTGAGTGACATCTCTGACGGACGCAACACTTCGGTCTTGGCACGGCCTCCCACAAATTGACCAAGCTGCATCTTGTCGAGCTTAACGGCGATATTCGTCCCGGCGTCTGTAAACCATTGGATGACATCCATGTTCACCGTCGGGGCAACGCCAGATTCCGGTCGCCCGCGGTCAACCTTCGCCAAGAACACTTTTTGCTCTTCGGGGATCACCGATGGCGTGGTCGGCTCGCTCCAGGGTGTCATTCTTAATTCTCCTTCCGCCACCGAGGCATCAACCAATTCTTCTACCGGACGCTTGTAGTTCGGATTCCTCAAAACCAACCGCACACGGTATCGATACTCATTACCGGGTGTCACCGTGAAATCCAAATAACGGAAGAGCAAATACTTGCTCAGTCGAGTGTCAGTTTTCTGTATTTGATTGCCCATCGCCGTAACCGAACCCATGAAGCTGCTATTCGCGCCTGGGTTCATATTCATGCCAGATTGAAAAGGCATCAGCGCTCCCGAGTTCATGTCCTCTTTGATCTGCCCCTGCATCTTTTGCATCATCGGCGACGATGAACCGCCTCCTGGACCAGACATGGATGAGCTATTCATCTGCGTCCGCATGCCACGCAGGTCATTGACCTTGCCAGAGAATCCCCCTCTTTTTTTAGGGGCTTCCAACTTTTTCGCCTCAACTTCCTCGACGATCTTTTGCATCAACTGAGCTTGCGCTTCCGCCATTTCAGTGCTCAAGTCTTTGATCTTCGGGTGCGAGGCGTATTTGTTCCATTTCCCGGCAACTCGACGAGGCAGAGGCATGGTGAAGACGGCGTCGGTGAATGCCGTATCGACCAACTCCGTATCGAAGTCAACTCGATCAATTACATCTAGCGCCGCTTGCAGGTCCACTGGATCCCACTTGCCAGACCAACGATCAGCATTGCCTGACAACGCAACTTGTCGTTGAAGTTCAAAATCCAAAAATTCAACGAGTTCTGCCGCTTGGCTGGTCTCTAACTGGATCGCCTTTGCGAACTCTTCAACTTGGTCCTTCAGTGGAAACACCGCACGAACAGCGACAAAACGGACGCCGCGAGCATTCACGGTCGGCTGATTCCCCGACATGCCACTGCCACCAGCCCCTCCCGACATCCTCGCTTGCATTTGCATTGCAGCTTGAGGGTCGGCACTGGCTGCACCACCAGAGTTCGCTGGATTAGCACCCGCAGGAGCCGCTCCGATGCGCGGTGCATTGTCATCGTTACCGCCTCGTCTTGGGGCGGTGTCATCATCGCCACTGGTTTTTTCCTTATCCTTATCACCGCTCTCGAACACACCAGCCACCAAGTTCTGTGGCTGTTCGTTCGGCTGTTCAATCATGATGAACTTGCCAAAGTCTGCGACAGGTTCAAGCACAGCGAGCAGCTTCGGATCAGCTCCCGGCTTCGTCTGTGGGTACATGGGCCAGAAGTAGTGAGTTGAATACTCAAACCTTGAGGCATCCAGCGGTGAGTGCAACATCTTCACTTCTTCCGCGATGTCTCGTACTGCGCGAAAGTCCTTCTTCCGCTCGTCAGTCCAAGCGGACGCTTTAATCGCCGCTTCGCCCTTGGCAATTTTTGACACGAACTCTTCTGGTTGCTTGTCGTAGCGACTCCAACTCGTCCCGGCCAGAAAGACCAATACGATCAAGGCAAAGAGTCCAAAGACTCCTTTTTCTCCGTGATCGACCACGAGTTGCTTGTAATTCAGACCTTTAAGTTTGGCCACTAAGTTTTTCATGACAGGACTCCTCGCGGAGAAAAGGGTAAGAGCACCCGTTGGGAAATTTCTAAGTTCGTATTAACGCGACTCACGTATCACAATCGCCTTCAATAAGACTCATTCTGATTTGGACTCAGCCGCCGGCTTTTCGTCGGATTCTTTTTTCTTTCCCGGTTCAGTCGCAGGCTTCTCATCACCATCTTTATCTGTCTTGGGAGCCTCTTTCGGATCCTTCGATTCGCCTGCATCTTCACCTTTCGTCGGAGCCGCATCAGCAGCGGCTTCAGCGGTCGTCGATTCCACAACTGGAGCGGCCGCTACTACGGGTGTTGTTGCTGGCGTTGTCGCAACGTCGGTCGGTGATGCTGTTCCGTTGGATGTTCCGGATCCCTGAGGTTCGGCATTAGGACGATACAGCGTCCAAATGCCAAGAATCGAAACGGAAGCCAAGTTCGGATCTGCTGTTGCTGTTTGGCCAGCACCTCCAGCGGCACCTGGTCTCGCGGCCGACGGGCCAGAACCAGACGAAGAACCCGAGCCACCAAGTGAGAGTGCATCGTCGGTCTCGCCCTTACCAAATCCAGACGATCCTGAACCAGAACTCGACGCTGTCGGGGACATGAAGCCCGCCATCGGCGACGCACCAGCCTGCCCAGCAGCGCCACTATCAGAAATCCAAATCTGGTGGACTCGGACAATCTCGACCGGATACGGAGAGTTCATCAATTCGGCCAACAGCTCGGGAACTTTCCGATGGTCCATCACCAACTTGATGTAAAATCCACGGCGTTTGAATTTCTGAGTCTCGTCATCATCGAGATACCTTTTGACTGTCGATTTCGCAGCAGGAGTGCCTGCCCCAGTCCCGGAACTGACTCCTGATGATTCACCAAAGCTGTTACCACCGAACCCACCCACCGGTCCCATTGTTGCACCACCACCACTCGCTTCGATCTCAGCCACGAACTCTTCGGCAATGGCAATGTCGGATGTCAACTTGGCTGCGGCTTGACCACCCATACCGCCTCCACTCATCATCCCGCCTCCACTCATCATCCCGCCGCCAAACGCATCGCCGCTACTCGCTCCTCCCGTGCCGCCAACAGCACCACCAGCTGCGCCTCCCACTGCGCTCGGATCTTTTTGAGTCGTCCCACCAAACATGGTGATCTTTCCCAACTGTTTGATGTGTGCATCGGTGATCGACTGCGCGTTCGTGTTGACTCGAGCCACGGAATTCAACAACTCTGTCTGCAACCAAATGTCTTCTTGGCAGGGCCAAATCTCATCAAAATTCGGAGGCAAATCGGCCCACTTTAAGTAATTGACTTGCTGCAAACTGGCCATCGCAAAGACCATTTTGCGACGTTTGTTCGAATCACGTTGATTCACGCCATCATCGAGCGGGTCAACGATTTCCCACAGCTTCCGCAACTCTTCGGGATAAGCATCCTGGTATTTATCAGCCGCTCTGGATGCTCCCATCTCAGGTGGAACCGGCTTAAAGTATTCGGCTTTGGCCATGATGGGAGCAACATCTTTGGGCCAGCGCATCTTGGCAAACTGCACTTCCCAAAGGGCCTTGTTGGCAGCGAGATTCTGAAGTTCCAACTTCCCGTTCTCAGCCTTACCGCCTTCAATCCACAATTGGTTGGCAGCGTCTGTTCCAGCAGGAATACCATCAAAGGTTGATTTGAGTTTTCCTGTTCGAGTTTCGATCTCTGTCGCCAATCCCCCCTTGGTCATGAAATAGCCGACCATCGGCAGGATGAGCACGATCCCAAAGAAGATCCAAAATTTCTGAGCCAGCACAGGTTTCAACTTATCCATGACAACCTCGAATCTACCGCTGAGGGAGTACCGATTATCAACACTTCAAAAAGGAGTTTGTTCTCAATTACTTGGTCGGTGGCGTTAAAGAAGCGGCTGGGGTGGCACCGGTGGAAGGTGACACTGCCGGGCTAGCTGCAGCCCCGTTTGGGTTAGAGAGGTTCGCTGCATCATTAGTTCCCGCAGCCTTTAAAGGATCTTCAGCCAGACGTTTGTCGTTCGCGGTTGGAATCCAGCAAAACTGAATGGTGAAGTCGAAGCGTGAAATAATCTTTTTGTCAGACTGCTCGCCGTCTTTCTTTCCATACGGGCTTTTCGCAACTGGCATCGGATTGCCCGGCATAGGGCGAGCACCAAACCCACCGGGCCCAGTTTTGGCCCCACCCGCAGCGGTCTTTTTACCTCGCGGATAGTATTCTATGTTTGGCTGCTTTTTCTGAATGGTCACACAAGCGTGCGAAAGACCGAGCTTCCGAATTGGAACTGGCTGTGGCGTTCCCGGTTGAGCGAACTCAAATTTATTGAGGTTCTGCAACAGTGTTGATTGCACGAAGCCGAGCCCCTGCGTGTTGTCATCCGGGCCATTACGGTAGTGCTCTGCCACCAGCGTAAAGACATAACCTATTCCCTTGGGGCCAGTCTCGCGATCAGGCTTGATCATCGTATCTAGCACCGCTGATTTGGCCTTGGTCTCATCAAACCACTTCGACACGTCCGCATACTTTTTGGCAGTAATGCTTTTGATGTTGACTCGGTTCTTCTGAGTGATGTCTTCGCTGTCTTGTTGATCGCCAACGTCTCGCGGAAGGCATTCGCTGACGGCTCGATAAACTTCAAGCCACATCTCGCGAGTGTCGAGGTTCGTCACAAGCTTGACGCCATCCTCTTTGAGCTTGGTGTTCTTCGTCTTTTCACCGTCGAAATCTCGCTTGAAGTTGGTTTCAACAGTCTTGAGCGCTTCGACTTTTTTCTCCGCTTCGCCAAACCGCTTTTCGCTGACAGAACTGGCAACGTTGCTGTACCCAGCGGTGGATAGAGAAAGACCGAAGAGCAATGTGGCCGCAGTGGCAACCGCCCACGGCTTCTTCCGACGAATCTTGCGAGCAGTGGCGATCTCCGGCGGCAACAACGTCGTGTGAATTCGAGACAACTTCAGGGCCTGCAGTGCCAACCCATAGGGCACTGCAAAGCTCAGAACGTTCTCTTGGAACAGTGGCGCATTCAAAACCGTATCGCCAACCAACGCTTGCAGTGAGTCCGCACGCTCGACTTCGTATTGCAGGTTTTGCTGCAAGAACTTTTGCAACCCCGCTAACTTGAAGCCATTTCCAGCACCGACAATCTTCGTGATTTTGGAATCGCGGTTCACACTGGAGAAATAACCGATCGACCGCTGAATTTCGGCGACGTAATCGTTGAACACTGGTCGCAATGCTTGAAAGACCGCACGTGGATCTGGAGCTTTCGTCGCGTTGCACTTCAGGTGTTCGGCCTTGGCAAACGTGAGCTTCATTTCCTTGGTGAGCGCTCGCGTGAAGTGATTGCCGCCGATCGGAACGTTGCGAACCCAAATTTTGTTGCCGTTGGTGACGAGCAGAGTCGTGTTGTCCGTCCCCATATCGAGCACGATCATGTGGTCGGGTTCGCCGTCGAGAATTTGCCCCGGACGAATGCCGATCTGATCGAAGCACAAGAAGTTGTGCAGCGCGAGTGGCGCCAACTGCACCAACTCCACTTCCATCTTGTTTGCGAGGAAGGGCTTCATCGCGCTATGAATGCCCTCCTTCTTCATCGCGAAGAGACCAACTTCGGCGCCAAGCATGTAGCCGCTCTCTTCGATACCACCACCCAGCGTTTGATAGTCCCAAATCACGTCTTCGAGCGCAAACGGGATTTGCTGTTTCGCTTCGTATCGCACAATCTCATCGACCTTGCTCGATTCGACCGGCGGCAACTGAATGAACCGCGTCAACGCCGACTGTCCGGGTACGCTGATCGCTACCAAATCCCCTTTGAGTTGATTGCGCGACAAGAATGTGCTCAGTGCGGTCTGAATCAATTCATCCGGAACGGCATCTGGCTGACTGAGGATCTTTGCGTGTGGGATGTAGTCAAAGGCGATCGCAATCACCTGATCGGCGGCTTCGGCGTATCGCAGCCGAATCGCCTTCAACCCTGCTTGACCAATATCAATGCCCCAAACGGCTTGAGAGTCCGCCATGCCAAGTCACCCTGTCTTGAAGTGCAATTTCACGCGATGTGGAGTCAGCGTCCTGCCACAACGTTCAGAAATGAATTCGGCTTTCACGCCTGGAAATGGTCCGCGAAAGAGAGTTTGTCACGTAATTGACGAGATGGGGCAGGCTATCAGAGCGTTTTCCAAACCGTCAACCAAGAACCTTATGCTGACTGATCTTCCGCGAATAGCCGTCAGACACAGAACCACACAACACGGTTCCCAATAATTCTGAAAAGTTCGATTGGGCAATTCACTGAAGACCAATTTTTGTCACCCGGTTTTTCAAACCGGACTTGGCAAACAACCCAATTTGACGAATCGGGTCACACAGTGACGAGGGCTTTATTCACGGACTCATTCTCGACTCGACGCTCTCGCTAGCCTGATCACACCGGATAACATGCCTCGTGGATCAAACTCCCACCCGTTTTGCACTCACCACGATTTGTGCCGTAACCACCCATGATTAATGACGTTGTCATACTTATTCCGAGCCACAGCCTGGAAGATTTCCCGACAGACCTCGGTGAAAAGCCAGCCGAAGGTCTGCTCAATGCATTCGCCGTCGCGTGGCATCCGTGGTTCCTCGCTCAGACGAGATCACTGCCGGGGCGGCATCGTGCTGATTGTCCGCCGGAACCGATTGTCGGGCGTTTGATCATTGTGCCGACGACGTGCGAGGACAGCTTGCCTTATGACTGGATTACTCAGCAACGTGAGGCTGGTTCGTTTGTCATCAATGGCGAGCACAAACGAGACGAGATGTTGCAAGCGGCTCTCGCTGCGACTCAAAACTGGTCGCCGCTGCCTCGGACAACTTCTGTGACGCCGACTCTCGATGCCGAGAGGTCGGCGATCGAGACCACTGAACCACGAATGGTGACTCCCGAATCGCTCGACCAAGAGTTGGTCGCCGACTTCCTCGCGTTGGGCACGGCCCACTTGATGATCGAGTTGTTGTCACGGCAGATGCACTACTTCGGCGAGATTGACGAAATGCGTTTGCGGCGCGAAGCAGTCGCTGCGGCGGAGGCATTGATCGACGGGCGGCTCGATGACGTGAAGCTGCGGTTGGCTGCCTGTTTTGAGGCACTGCATGAGGCTCGCGAGCGGTTTTATCCCGTCGATTCGTATCTGCTCGATTTGTGTTTGCTGGTGCCGAAGACGGCGGATGAGAACTTGCCGCGACTGTTGACTGATTCGAAACCGATCAGCTTCTTGATGACGGCACGCGATGCCGAGCAGCTCGCCGCCGACAAGCCGGAGATTGCGAAACTGCTTCGCGAGGCGGTGCAACGTGAGACGGCGGAAGTGCTCGGCGGCGAATGGCGTGAAGTTCCGTCGCCGGTGATGCCGCTGGAATCGGTCCTGCATGATGTGCGACGGGGTCAGGCGGCTTGCAAACGGCTCTTCAGCCGCGAGCCGACGACATGGGGGCGGCGGCGGTTCGGATTGCACACGCTGGCCCCGCAACTGACGGCGAAATGCGGATACAAGGGGGCGATGCACTTCCTGTTGGACGACGGAATTTATCCCGACGCGGAGAACAGCAAGCTCCGCTGGGAGGGTTGCGATCACACGACGATCGACGCGATCTCGCGGCTGCCGCTCGCCGCCGACGGAGCGACCAGTTATCTGCGGCTGCCGCAACGACTGGCCGAAGCGATGCAGCAGGATCAAGGAGCGGGACTGATCCTCGCCCGTTGGCCCGATGTCAAAAGCGTCTTCTTTCACGATCTGCTGCGGATCGGCAAGTATTCGCCGGTGCTCGGACGCTTCGCCACGTTTCGCGAGTTCTTCGAGCGAACCGACACGCCGATGCGGCACACGCAGCACTTGGCCGGAGAATATCTCTCGCCTTTTCTGACTCGTTCGGTCGCGGGGCGCGAGCCCGATCCGATCGGTCGCTTCATCGAACACTTCGCTCGACGGCAGCGTTTTGATGCGGCGTTGTGGCTGCGGAACATCGCCGCCGTTTTGCGAGGCCGCAAGCTGAACGACGTCGAAGATCCGTCGATCGAGCACCTTGTGGAAGACGCCGGGCCGAGTGTGAGCGACGCACCGGCGACGACGGATCAACTTTATCCGGAGCGAGATCGTGCCGACGCGGCGATCACCGAATTGAAGTCGATTGGTCAGCGAGAACTGGCTCAGACGGTGATGCACGGCGCAACCGACAAAGCGCCGGGGTTGTTGGTCGTCAATCCGTTGTCGTTCGCGCGCCGAGTGCCGATCGCTTTGCCACAGGGGGTTCGTCTGGCGGGCATGGGCGGGCCGGTCAAAGGGATTCACTCGGAAGGCCCGAACGATTCGGCGCTCGTCGAAGTTCCCGGCTGCGGATTCGTCTGGCTGCCGACATTGGCGAGCGGCGCGGCCGCCACCAAGAAAGATCAGGGCGAGGCGAAGACGCCGCTCGTGGAAGACAACGTCCTGCGGAACGAGTTCTTCGAGGTTCACATCAGCCCGGAAACCGGCGGGATTCAGCGGCTGAAGGAATACGGCCGCAAGCCGAATCGTTTGAGTCAGCAATTGGCGTATCGGTTTGCGCGCGAGCGAACGGTCACGGTCACGGAGGACGACCGCGAGTTTGAAGAGAAGACGTTTTACTCGGACGTCCGCTGCCTCGGCGTCGAGGTCATCAGCCGCGGGCCGTATCTCGGCGAAGTGCAGACTTTCGGCGAGATCGTCGATCAGAAGACGGACGCGGTGCTGGCGACGTTTCGGCAGCGATTCCGTTTGTGGCGCGGTCGGCGGATGGTCGATGTCGATATCATCCTGGATGCGGTCAAGATGCCGGACGGCGATCCGTGGTCGAACTATTTCGGCGTTCGCTGGGCGTGGCTCGACAGCACGGCGGTGTTGACGCGGTCGGTGCTCGGAGCGGCTCAACCGATCGGTCACGAGCGGTTTGAAAGCCCGCATTTCATCGAGATCGCGGACGACGACACGCGGACGACGATCCTCACGCACGGCCTGCCGTTTCATCGGACGACGGGCCGGCGGATGTGTGATTCGCTGTTGATCGTCGAAGGGGAACGCTGCCGCCGCTTTCGGTTTTCGATCGGCTTCGAGCAGCCGTATCCGCTGCAAGCCGCGCTCGACGCGACCGCTCCGGCGTTCGTCATGCCGACGGAATCTGGGCCGCCGCGTTGCGGATCGACCGGCTGGTTCCTGCATCTGGACGCGCCCGACGTGCAGCTCACGCGACTCACGGCGTTGATGGACGAACCGCGAAGCGATCTCCCGTCGTGGGAAGTGACGGAGCCGTCGTCGGTCCCGTCCGGCAACGGCTTCGCAGTGCGGTTGCAAGAGACGGAAGGGCGGCGGCAGAGTATCGCGCTGCGTTGTTTTCGCACGCCGTTGACCGTTCGTCAGCGTGACTTCACCGGCCGCACGACAGGCCGACCGACGATCGACGGCGAGATCGTCCGTTTGGATTTGTCGCCGTTTGAGATCACCGACCTGGAATTGCGATTTGATCCCCCGCCCGTCACTGTTCCCGACGCGGATGCGGCGGCAACAACCATTGATTGATGAGTGCTTCATGATTGTGACGATCGACGGACCTGCTGGATCGGGAAAGAGCACCGCCGCGCGCGGGCTGGCCGATCGGTTGCACTTTGAATTTCTTGATACAGGTGCGATGTATCGAGCGGTCGCGTGGAGTTGCTTACGTCAGTCGATTGACCTGCACGATACCGATGCGGTCGCGACCTGTGCCGCCGCAATGAAGCTGAGACTTGAATTGCATCACGTCTTTGTTGATGGCCACGACGTGACTTCGGAAATCCGGACGCCACATGCGGCACAAGGGAGTTCAATCGTGGCGTCGAATCCTGGTGTTCGTCGGGAACTCGCCGCACGACAACGCGAATTCGCGGAAGGACGAAACATCGTCACAGAAGGACGCGATCAAGGAACTGCTGTTTTCCCGCACGCTGAGTGCAAGTTCTACGTGACTGCGGCTCCGGAAGAGCGAGCGTTGCGCAGACAGCGAGAACTGCGAGAAAAACACGAGCATGATGTCCCATTAGAAGACATCTTGCAGCAGATCCGCGAACGCGACGCCCGTGACAAGACACGCATCATCGACCCGCTCCGCGCGGCGGAAGACGCCAGTCGCATCGATACATCAGGGCTTGCACCCGAAGCGGTCCTCGATCAACTCGAACGCATTGTGCGGGAGCGGATGCGGTAACTATCCGACCTGAGAATTACTCGATGAATTGAAACTCGTTGCTCGCCAACAAGGCTTGTGCATACTGTCGCCAAGCCACTTCCAGCGAACTCCCGTCCGCTTGCGAGGCTTTGAAAAACTCAACTCCGAGGTTTGTTTCATCAGTTGTCGGCTCGCGAGTGAATAACATGCGGTGAGCCAGACGAACTTGCTCACTCACATCGTTTGAACCTTCGGAGCGAATTCGCCGTGACAGCGCTTCCGCTCGTGATTGCATGAGTGAGCTGTTCAGAACAAAGAGTTGTTGCAGCGGAGTTGTCGTTTGCGTCCGCGAACCGCTGTGAGCCACCGGATCAGGGAAGTCGTGTAAACGCAGAATATCCGACAATTCGCGACGTCGAATCGTGCCATAAATTGTGCGTCGATGATGACTCACATCACCCAGCTCCCGATTATCGCCCCCTAACGATCGATCCAATTCACCGGTCACGACCAACATCGCATCGCGCCACGCTTCGACGTCGAGCTTTCTGACCGGCATACGAGCCAGCCAAATGTTGTCGGGATCGCTTCGGGCAGCGGAGGGCTGAGGACGGTGAGCGGAAGGATCGGTTCCGTGTGCTGAACTCTGACGATAGGTGGCGGACAGCACGAGTTCTCGATGCAGCCACTTCAGCGACCAGCCGTGTTGAATGAATCGGGCGGCGAGGTCGTCGAGCAATTCGGGGTGCGATGGCTTCTCGCCTTGCGTGCCGAAGTTGCTCGGCGTCGTCACGAGTCCGCGTCCGAAATGCGCCGCCCAGATGCGATTCACGATCACTCGCGCGACGAGCGGTGCGGCATCGGTGACGATCGCGTTCGCCAGTTCCAGCCGACCGCTCCCTTTTTGAAACGGCGTCGGTTCGGCCGGTGAGAGGACCGACATGAAACGACGCGACACGATGCTGCCGGGGTTCGCCGCGTTGCCGCGAATTTGCATCGGGACGTTTTGCGGTTCATTCACTTTGTATTCGAGCTTCGTGCGGTTCGGCCCGTCGGGCAGAACCAACATGCTCGCTTCCGTCACGGCAAACGCGGCGGGGGTGTCGAGCTGCGGAGTTTTACGAAGCTCTTCAATTTCCGCTCGCAACAATTCGAGTTGCTTCGGAGCGTCCTCGGGCAGCGGCTTCGTCGCGTCGAGTTTCTTAATCTGCTCTTGGATCTCTTTGATTTTGGCCCGCGCTTGCGACGCGGCGTTCGCCAAATCACTGGCGATGATCGGTCGGTCCTCCAACTTGATACTCGCCAGCACGCCCGCCAAACCGTAGTAGTCGTGCTGTGTGATTGGATCAAACTTGTGATCGTGACACCGAGCACACGCGACTGTCAGCCCAAGAAACGTCGCACCAACTGCTTCGATGCGCTCTTCCCACTCTTCGGCGACAACTTGCTTGATGACGTTCTGGTCGAGCTTCAATTCCTTCCAATACGAGGGACTCAATCCCAAAAAACCGAGCGCCGCCGAGTCGGGTGGTTGAAAACCTTCGAGCAAGTCAGCGGCCAACTGCTTGCGGACGAACTCGTCATAAGGCAGGTCTTTGTTGAACGCTTTCACGACCCAATCACGATACAGCCACGCCTTCGCCGGTTCGGTGCGCCACTGTTCCAAGACGTCCGCGTATCGCGCCAGATCAAGCCAGTATCGCCCCCAACGTTCGCCATAATTCGGCGACGCGAGGTATCGCTCGACGAGTCGTTCGTAAGCCTCTTCGTTTGTGTCGGCGACAAACTCATCGACCTCATCCTGAGTCGGCGGCAGCCCGAGCAGATCGAATTTCAGCCGCCGAATCAGCACAGCTCTTGTCGCCATCGGTGACGGGGCGAGCTTGTGTTCTTGTTGAGCAGCAAGAAGGAAGTTGTCGATGCGAGTCCGAGCGTTTTCCGTTCGTAGTTCCGCCTTTAGGCGGTCCTCGCTCGAACCGCCTGAAGGCGGAAATACGAACTTCTGCGACAGCGGCTGAAACGCCCAATGCTTCTTTCCCTCAGCAATATCAATCTGCCGCCGAGCCGCCTTCACGTTGCTGGCAGCCGGAAACGGCAATCCGCGACGCACCCACTCCGCCAGCACGGCAACTTCCGCCTCCGGCATTTTGCCCGCCGGAGGCATCTGCACGTTTTCGTTGTCATACCGAATGGCCTGAATAATCAGACTCTTCTCCACGTCATCCAAGACCGCCGCCGGTCCGCTGTCACCCCCCGTAAGAATCGCTTCGCGACTGTCGAGCAACAGCCCACCTTTCAACTTTTCAGCCTTTGCCGAATGACACTCAAAGCAACGTTGCGCGAGGATCGGCCGAACTCGCTTCTCGAAGTAGTCGAGGTCCGCCGCTGAGGCGGTGTCGCCTTTCGGCGTCTGCTCTTGTGCCAAAAGAATCGCCGTCCCCACAGTGAAAACGGCGAGTGAGGTCAAACAGCTTTTCATAACTTATGCCTTCAACAACTCCATTGCCTCATCGCAGCCGGCTGCCGGGTTGCCGAATTCGCTGGCGGTGACGCGGGCGAGCGCGGTGAGTTGTCGCCAGCGGAAGGGTTGCCGGGTGTTGGCAAACTCTTCTGCGGCGGTGCGGTAATACTTCTCGGCGTGCAGGGCACCGTCTTCGCTGATCGCGTACTTCAGCAGCAGATCGAGCACCGGGCGGGGCGAATGCTTCAACTCGCCGCAGAGATGAATGAGTGCCGCGGCGCGGGCTTGATCGTTCCCTCGAATGGCCGAGTCCGCTTCTTGCAGCAAGACGTTCGTATCGCGTGAGGTGATCTTTTCGAGATGCTCGGTGTGCGGTCGCGGTTGCCAGGCGAGGAAATCGCCGCCGCGATTGATGCGGTCATAGGCTACTTGGAACGCACCGAGAATCGTGCAAGCAAATTGATTGCGAGCGTTGCTGAACTTGACCATGTTCCGCCAAGCATTGGCCGAGTCGCTGGCGTGAACGCCGATCGAATCGCCATGCACGCTGCCGACCGGTTTGCCCGCGCTGATCTCGCCGGGGCGACGTCCCGAATCACGTAACACCAGTTGGTTCGCTACGAGTGAGATCGCTTCGCAGATTGCATCGGGGGCAATTCCATCCGCCAACGCGGCACCGGCTGCGTCGGCCGCTTGATCGGGAGTCGCCTTGAAAAGCGTCTGACTGAACGCTTCGACCCACGCATCGTCGGGAACTCGCGTGCCGGGAGTACGTCCTGCGAGCTTGTGCTGATCGAACATCTTCGGCAACAAAGAACGAGGCCGATCGAATTCAGCACTGCGGTTGTCTCGTTGCTCGCTCTTCACGCAGTAACGGACGGACTGCCGCAACATCGTCAGGGCTTGGTCTGATCCGACGAGATCAAGCAACGCATAAGCTCGGTACGGCAACACGACGCGATGCACCTCGGTGTTGTCATGCACGGCATATAGAACCGAGTTAAATGCCTCTTCGGGAGATGTCGCAACTGCCGCGAAAGTTTGCTCGGCGACGTTGACGTTCTTGCCATGCACGGCGTTTCGAACTGCATCACCCGGTTCAGTTCCGGTCGGCAGGCTGCCAGCAGTAATTGGATGCAGCACTTCTTTCTCGCGACCACCGAATTCGTGAATGCGGTTTGTGTTGCGATACAGCACTTTGAGGACAGGCAACGCTTGCTGATCTTTCGGCAGCTCCATCGCCATCTGATAAGCGGGCATCATCGCCATCATCGTGTGGAAGCCGATGTAGTCTTCGCCACCAAACGTTCTCGCGTTCGCCAGAGCGGCCGCGGCAACGAGCTGTTTCAATTCCGTGCCGGTTCGCAGCTTCTCGACGAGCGTCGGCAGCAACTTTTTGACCTGCGTCTCTTGCATGAGACAGACAAGCGACTCGAGGCTGCCGAACGTCAGCGCATTCGCCTCCGCTCCTTCCACGACTGCGGCAGGCGACAAGCCGAGATCAACCGCCGCGCTCAGGCCAACTCCTGCCACCAACATGCCACGACCAACATCCGCTAAGAACTCACGACGGGAACGACGCATGATGACCTCCTCAAACACAAGATTCGGAAAAGAGGCTCGCACAGCGCGGGCAAGTCGAGGCGGAGCATATCGTGTTTTTGCGAAGATGGGCAGGACTTTTGCGGAAAATGGCGAGGTTGGAGAACCTTCGATTCGACGCACTATGGATTCCTATAGACCGGTTTTGCTTGGCAGTCGTATAAACCCGCCCCCTTGCGGTGGCAGACTTTGCCGCTGTTGTGAACTGGGAATGTCCTGTCGAATCGTTCGTTTCTATCCCACCGTCGTTTTGCCCATCGGGAGCCCCCGTGTCGGGCCAAAGTTTTCGTCTCCCACTGAGCTGGTTTGCTGTGTGGTGTGCACTCGGTTTGTGCGTGCTCGGGTTCGTACTGCGCGCCGAGTTGAGTGCAGAAAACGTCGTGAATATCGCCTCAGAAGCGACTATTTTCGCGCCGATTTTGATCTCGGCGGACTATGCCTCAGAAGGAAAAGCGGAAGACGGACAGCGTGTGCTGATCTTGCGCGGTCACTGTCGCATTCAGCAATCAACGACCATCGCGACCGCCCAGAAAGCCGTCATCTTTCAAACAACTTCTTCGAATAAGGAGTCGCTCGCGCTGTATCTCGAAGATGACGTGCATGTCGAGCAAGTCGGGCAATCGGATCAGCAGCCGAATGCTTTTCTGCAATTGAATGCCCCGGCAAACGGTGTCGCGTCACAATTCAGGTTTCGCTCGACAAACGAGAACGTCGAACAAGACGCGCTGTATCCTCGTGCTCTCACTCGCCGACGAACGGCACAACGATCAACGCTGACACAGACTCAATTCATGGTCCCTTCTCAAGAGCCAGCGGGACCGAGCTTGCGCACGGCACCTGTGACGGATTCGCTTCGGCGGGTCCGCATTTCGCCGCGTAACTCAACATCGTTTCAACTCGACACCAAACGTTCGGACAAGACGGTTCCTGCTCAGCAAGTCACCACGATCACCGGCGGCGTCAACGTCGTCATTGAAGGAATCAAACAGTTCGACGTAATCGACCTGTCGGCAGACAACGTCGTGATTTGGACGGAGGGAAGTGAGAACGGTCAATTCAACTTTGACTCCGTGCAAACTCAAGACACTCCGTATCAGGTTTATCTCGAAGGCAACATCGTCGCACGACAAGGCTACAACGTGTTGAAAGCCGAGCGTGCTTATTACGACGCACGAGAAGATCGCGGTCTGATGCTCGACGCGGAACTTTCTGTCAAAGCACCACAGCTTCAAGGGGCGAAGCTGCGTGTTCGAGCAGAACGACTCCGTCAAAATTCTCGTGACGAGTTTCACGCGTCGAACGCTTGGGTCACGACCAGTCAATTCGGCAAACCGGGATATCGCATTCAAGCGAGCGACATCTTCGTGGAACCGTACTATGCCGAATCACTGGAACTCCCAAGCGTCGGCCAGTCGTTCGGCTCCAACATCTTCGATCCGAACTCTGCCGCACCGAAGTACCGCGAGGTTCCGTTTGTCACGAGCCTCAATAACACGTTCGTGTTCGATGAGTACCCGTTGTTCTATCTGCCTTATGTCGCCGCTCCGGCGGATGCCACCAAGATTCCGCTACGCAATTTGACCTTTCAAAGTGACCGAGTCTTCGGTCAACAAGTTCGCTCTACTTGGGACATCTTGCAGATTTTTGGAATCAGCGAACCGGAAGGAACAACGCTCAACTTCAATGCGGATTATCTTTCAAAGCGTGGTCCCGGCCTCGGCCTGGATGGGAAGTATCTCACGAATGATTTCCTCGGCATTCCGGGAACTGCGTTCGGTGAGGGGATCGGCTATTACATCTACGATCACGGAGCAGACAACTTGGGCCTGGATCGCCGCAATCTCGACCCACTGCAAAACAATCGTGGACGACTCAATCTGCGGCATCAACAGACTGGGCCGGACGGATTCAAGTTCATTGGCGAAACGGGGCTGCTCTCCGATCGCAATTTGCTGGAGTCACTCTATGAGAGCGAGTTCGACACAGGCAAAGACGTCGAGTCGCTCTTAAATCTGACACAAACACAAGACAACTGGCAGTGGGGTCTACTGGCGCGCACGACGCCGATGGAGTTTGAAAACAACACGGCCTGGTTGCCACGTGGGGACTTCACGTTCCTCGGCCAACCACTGTTGGGCGGCTGGCTTTCGTGGTCCAGCCACTCGATGGCCGGTTACGCGCAGATGAATCAAGCCGATACGCCGAACATCAGCGGCGACCTCTTCAGTCCGTTGCCTTACTACGCCGACTTGACCGGTGGCGTGGCGATGACACGGCATGAGCTATCGGCTCCGCTCGACTTCGGAGCGTTCAACCTGGTCCCTTATGCGTGGGGTGAAGTGGCTGGCTGGTCGAACGATTTCACTCACGACAGTATCAGCCGAGTAGTCGGCAGCGCAGGCGTTCGCGGCAGCATGATGATGTCGAAGACGAATCCAGCGATTCAAAGCAGCATTTTCAACCTCAACGGGTTGTCTCACAAAATGGTATTCGACTTTGATTGGTCGATCACCGAATCCAACCGCGACATCAGTGTGATTCCGCAATGGAACGAGTTCGACGACAACGCTCAAGAACGTTTCCGTGAGCGATTGTTGGTCAACACGTTCGGTGGAACGTTACCGCCACAATTCGATCCGCGCAGCTTTGCGATCCGCTCCGGTGCCGGAAGCAGCGTCACCGCACCATATCATGAATTGGTCAACGACATGCACGTCGTGCGACTCGGTTGGCGACATCGGTTGCAAACAAAGGTCGGTCCGCCGGAACGACTGCGGATCAAAGATTGGATGACGTTGGATCTGGACGCCTCGTTATTTCCAGACTCTGGACGCGACAACTTCGGCAAAACGTTGGGTTTGCTCGGAGCACGATACGCTTGGTATGTCGGCGATCGGACTTCGATTTTGTCGAACGCATATTACGACTTATTCGGCGGTGCGATGCAGTTGTGGAACGTCGGCGTACTCAATCAACGCAGCGAACGTGGGAGCGTTTACGCCGGTGTCCGCCAAGTGAAAGGCCAAGGTTTTCACAGTGAGATTCTGACCGCGAGTGCCAGTTATGCGATGAGCGAGAAATGGATCTCGACGGTCGGCACAGCATACGATCTTGCTGAGCATCGCAACCGTGGCCAGTCGCTCACACTCACACGAGTTGGTGCCGACTTCTTGATTCACTTGGGTACCAACATTGATCCCAGCAAGAACAATTTCGGTATCGGTATCTCTGTCGAACCCCGCTTTGGTGGCAAAGGTTCTGGCGGATCGCAATCGACACAGCTGAGCAATCTGTTGGGCATCCGCCAACAGTAATTTGTGCTGCGGCCACCTTCCACGAATTGGATTTTACATGAGCAACCTAGAGTATGAAAAACTCGGGCAATTTTATCTCGGCAAGCATTATTCACTCGAATCACAGCAGCCCAAACCAGAATACTTGTTGTATGACGCGAAGGATCTGACGACGCACGCGGTCGTGGTCGGCATGACTGGCAGTGGCAAGACGGGACTCTGTTTGAGCCTGCTCGAAGAGGCGGCAATCGACGGCATCCCGGCTTTGATCATTGATCCGAAAGGTGACCTCGGAAACCTATTACTGACGTTTCCGCAATTGCGTGCCGAAGATTTTTGCCCTTGGGTCGATCCGGCGGAGGCAACTCGACACGGTCAGACTCCTGATCAATTTGCGGCGCAGTCGGCGAGTGCTTGGAAGGCGGGACTGGTCGAGTGGGACCAAGACCCATCGCGCATCGCCAAGTTCCGTGAAGCGTGTGACGTTGCGATCTACACACCGGGAAGTCGAGCCGGTTTGCCGCTGACCGTCGTGCGATCGTTCGGAGTTCCACCGCAAGCGGTGCTCGACAACAGCGACGCAATGCGCGAGCGAGTCTCCGGAGCGGCTGCTGGTTTGCTCGCGTTGCTCGGCATTGACGCCGATCCGATTCGCAGCCGCGAGCATATTCTACTGACCATCATCTTTGACCGAGCCTGGCGTGAAGGCAAAAATCTCGATCTCGGTCAGTTGATACGCGAGATACAGTCGCCTTCGTTCAAGAAGGTCGGCGTGATGGATCTCGAATCGTTTTATTCGGCGCAAGATCGCTTTGCATTGGCGATGAGTCTCAACAACCTGCTGGCATCACCCGGCTTCTCCGCGTGGTTGGAAGGTGAGCCACTCGACATTCAACGGTTGCTCTGGACGCCGGAGGGGAAACCGCGTTTATCGATCTTGTCGATCGCTCACTTGTCCGACAGCGAGCGGATGTTTTTCGTCACAATCTTCCTCAACGAAGTGCTCGCGTGGATGCGTTCCCAATCGGGAACCAGTTCGCTCCGATGTCTGCTCTATATGGACGAGGTGTTCGGGTACTTCCCGCCGATCGCGAATCCGCCGTCAAAAACGCCGATGCTGACGCTGTTGAAACAAGCTCGCGCCTTCGGACTGGGCGTGGTACTTGCGACTCAGAATCCAGTGGACCTCGATTACAAAGGACTGTCGAACTGCGGCACATGGTTCCTCGGTCGCTTGCAGACCGAGCGTGACAAAGCCCGCGTGTTGGACGGACTCGAAGGAGCCTCGGCGGCGACCGGCTCGCGGTTTGATCGCGAGCAAATGGACCGGATGCTGTCGGGACTCGGCAAACGCGTCTTTTTGATGAACAACGTGCATGACGATGAGCCGTCGCTGTTTCAAACACGCTGGTCGCTATCGTATCTGCGAGGCCCCTTGTCACGCGATCAAATCGACTCGCTGATGCGTGACCGTCGTGATGCGCTGCCGACAACTTCGACCACCGCCGCGGCATTTGCCGGAAATCAATCGACTTCATCGGACGAAGCGACCGAGCAACGTCCGGTTTTGCCACCGGAGATCACTGAGTTCTTCATTCCTGCGCGCGGCGAACCGGATCGCGGCCACAAACTGGTTTATCGCCCGGCATTGCTCGGTCTCGCGAAGGTTCACTTTGCACAGACATCAGCCAGTGTTGACGTGTGGGACTCGATCTCGATTCTGGTTTCTGTCACCGACGAGATTGGACTCGATCTGTGGGATGCTGGCGAACTGTCACACGACGGACCACCCGATTTGGAAAAGACTCCGGAAGCGGAAGCGCAATTCGCCGCGATCCCCAGCGAACTGGCGAAAGCGAAAAGGTTTTCCGCATTCACAACCGAGCTGAAGGAGCACCTTTATCGCGTGCATCGCCTCACTTGCTGGAAGTGCAAATCGCCGAAAGAAGTTTCTCGTCCAGGCGAGAGTGAAGCAGACTTCCGCACACGGCTCGGACAATCATTGCGTGAGCAACGCGATCGAGACATCGAAAAGCTCCGTCAGAAATTCGCTCCCAAAATCACAGGACTTCAGGAGCAACTTCGCAAAGCCGAACAACGCAAGTCGAAAGAAGAGGATCAAGCCCAGTCGCAGATTTGGGGGACAGCTCTGTCGATCGGCACAACATTGCTCGGTGCGTTCATGGGCAAGAAGACCTTGAGTGCGACCAACATCGGTCGTGCCGCCAGCTCAGTTCGCTCAGCCAGTAAACTCGCGAAGGAACGGACTGACGTCGGTTACGCCGATGAAAATGTCGAAGCCGTTCAACAACGCTTGGCCGATCTCGACGCCGAATTCCAAACGGAGACCGAAAAGATTCAAACCGCCTTAGATGCCGATGTCATTTCGCTCGAAGTGATCACTCTGCAACCGAAGAAGTCCGATATCAGCGTTGATCAAGTGGCGCTGGTCTGGACGCCGTGGTCCGTCTCATTAGATGGCACGGCAAGTCCACTCATGTGAGATTTCACGGAAACAGCCCCACTGAGCTTGTCTCAGTGGCTTGCAGGCTTTTGCACTACGACATTATTTCGAGTGCAGCACCTCGTAGTGCAAAAACCCAAATCCAACCAGACAAGCTCGGTGGGGAGATGTGGATATCGCTTGTTTCAGGCTGAGAACAATTTCGGTTTGTGACACTCAACGAATGAGTGCTCGCCAAATGATATTTCCCTCGCGCCGCAGATTGATCCATGCGATCGTGGGAATTGAATTCGTCAGTTGCGGAAAGAATGAGTCGATCAAACCCGCGCTGGCGAGTTGTTCTGAATCGTCAGTTTGAGCATCAGGCAGGTCGACGGACTTCAGCAGAATTAGTCGATCTGCTGGCCATCGTGCTGCAACCCACGCTGCGAGTGAGTCGCTGGTGACGTCCCAGCAATGCGGCAACCGCTCGGTCGGTTCGACTAACGCTTCCTCTGTTCGCACAAACTCGGCCAGATCAAGCAGCGGGACACGATCACGCCGCCAAGCGGATTCGGCTGCCGCGCGGTTCGAGACCAGTTCCAATTTCGGCAACAGGTCGAGCAGCAGTCGTTGATTGAGCCGGATCGCTTCCAGTGCCAGCCAATGCGACCGCTCTTCATCGAGCTCGAAGCAGTCATGCCAGCGACGCACGAGATCGGCCGCTTCACCGCCGCCGCAGATCAACAGCGGGCGGTCTCCGTCGAAGTTGGCGAAGACTGCTTGAAGCCGGACGCACAGGTCCGGAAGGTCCAGCAAGCTGCCTCCGAGTTTCAAGATGGCAACACTCATGTAGCACCCAGGAAATCTGCCTCTCACTCCGGCAGCCTGCGCCATTGCAACAAAGCGACAAAGCCCAGTGCAAGTAACACAATTGCCCAAACGTCTTGTGTGTCAATTGCAAGCAGCAACAGCCACGCCCCCAGCAACATTGTGAGCAGAACTAATCCCGCATCCGGTGTCCTTCGACGTTCCGCAAAAGTAGTTCTGAACAAAGACACGAATCCGAGGACATATGCCGCCAGAGGCACACCGAAGAATAGAAAAAACTGTGATTGTTCAAGACCATGAGCTAGGAGCATTCGTATTCACCTATTAACTCAGTCGATAATCTTGTTGATGCCATACTCGACGATGCCGCGAGCACCGGCGGCTTTGAGTTGCGGAATGATCGTGCGCACCAGCGACTCATCGACGATCGTGTTGACGTCCACCCAATCGGGATCAGACAGCGACGAGACCGTTGGCATTTGCAACGCGGGAAGCTGCTTGAGCACCTTCTCCAAATCGGCCCGGCGGACGTTCATCATTAGACCGACTTTACCTTCGGCGGCGAGGCAGCCTTGGAGCATCAACGCGATGTTGTCGATCTTCCCCTTCTTCCATGAATCGGCGAACGCACTCTTGTTCGCGATGAAGCGCGTCGTGCTGCGCAAGACCTCGTCCACGATTCGCAGATTGTTGGCTCGCAACGAACTGCCGGTCTCGGTCACTTCAACGATCGCATCGGCGAGCTTCGGCGGTTTGACCTCGGTCGCACCCCAACTGAATTCGACTTTCGCGGTGACTCCGTGCTTGGCCAAATAACGAGTCGTCAGGCCGACTACTTCGGTCGAGATCCGTTTCCCCTGCAAGTCCTTCACCGTTTGAATTGGTGAATCATTGGGGACGCACAATACCCAGCGAACCGGAGCGCGACTGACCTTCGAGAACATCAACTCGCAGATTTCGTGGACGTCGGCGTTCGTTTCCTGAATCCAGTCGAAGCCGGTGATCCCCGCGTCGATCACCCCTTCTTCGACGTAGCGAGCCATCTCTTGAGCGCGAATCAACATGCACTCAATTTCCGGATCGTCGATCGTGGGATAATAGGACCGCGATTGAAACTTAATGTTGTAGCCCGCGCGCTGAAACAACGTGGCAGTCGCCTCTTGCAGGCTGCCCGCGGGAATGCCGAGCTTGAGCGTTTTTTGAGTATCGTCAGACATGAAAACCTCGGGACATGTTATTCACCGCAAAGGCGTGAAGGACGCTAAGCAGAACAACAGAGAAAGGCGACGGACAGTTGAAACAGCCGTCAGGTTTTTCTTTGTGAATCGTCTCGTCCTTCGCGGTGGAAGATTCTATTTTTTGTAAACTGCCTTCGGGTCGAAGACTCGATCGCCGATGACTGAGACCTCACCGGAATTCGGATCGATGCGGCGAAAGAAGCAACTTTTGTAGCCTTCGTGGCAGGCAGCTCCACCGATTTGATTCACTTTGACCAGCAACGTATCTGCGTCGCAGTCGAAGTAGAGTTCTTTCAACTCTTGGATGTTGCCGCTCTCTTCTCCTTTGCGCCACAACTTTTGGCGACTACGACTGAAGTAAACCACGCGGCCAGTCTGCAAGGTTTCCTGATAGGCCGTTTGATTCATATAGGCCAACATCAAGACCTCGCCGGTCGTCACATCTTGAGCGATGACCGGGATCAGTTCGGATTTCGTGAAGTCAGGTCCAGCAGACACGCGGAAGCTCTCCTGCGTAGTACATGCGGCTCGCCTGTGTCCGATGACGGCAGGCGAGCCGCCTGTCACTACGATTCTTTACAAGTACTCGTTGATGATGTTTTCGATTTGCTCTTGGCGACCAGACTCGTTCGCATCTGGGTTGCCCTTAGCCAGCATGTAGGCTTCGAGTTCAGCGAAATTTGTCTTGCCTTGGTCGATCTTCTGGCCGATTCCGCTGTCGTAGCTGCGATAACGCTGCTTGACGAGATCGGACAGGATTCCTTCTTTGCGAATTGCTGCGGCGATCTTCAGGCCTCGAGCGAACGCGTCCATGCCGCCAATATGCGCGTGGAACAAGTCGATCGGCTCGAACGATTCACGGCGAACCTTCGCGTCGAAGTTGACGCCGCCGGGAGTGAGACCGCCCTGCTTCATGATGACCAACATGCACTGTGTCGTGAGGTAAATGTCGGTCGGGAACTGATCGGTGTCCCAGCCGAGCAGCAGGTCGCCCGTGTTGGCATCGATGCTGCCGAGTGCTCCTTGGATCGAAGCGTATTCGAGTTCGTGCATCATCGTGTGGCCGGCAAGCGTCGCGTGATTCGTCTCGATATTCAGCTTCACGATTCCTTCAAGGCCGTTCGCTCTGACAAAATTCAAGCAGGCGGCCGCGTCGTAGTCGTATTGATGCTTCGTCGGCTCTTTCGGTTTTGGTTCAAACAGAAACTGACCTTTGAAGCCGATGTTTTTGGCGTGTTCGTGAGCCATGTGCATGAACTTGGCGAGGTGGTCGAGTTCACGCTTCATGTCTGTGTTGAACAGGTTCATGTAGCCTTCACGGCCACCCCAGAAGACGTAGTTCTCGCCACCAAGTTCATTGGTAATTTCGATCGCTTTCTTCACTTGCGCGGCTGAGTAAGCAAAGACATCGGCGTTGCAACTCGTCGAGGCTCCGTGCATGAATCGCGGGTTCGAGAACAAATTCGCGGTGCCCCAGAGCAATTTGATGCCGGTGCGTGCTTGTGCCTCTTTCAACTTCGCGGCGATAGTGTCGAAGTTCTTATTTGATTCAGCCAGCGTCGCCCCTTCGGGAGCCACATCACGGTCATGAAAGCAATAGAACGGCGCACCGAGCCGGTCGATGAAATCAAACGCGACATCGACGCGATTCAAAGCGTTTTCAACGGAATCAGTGCCGTCATCCCAAGGACGGACCATCGTGCCGGGACCGAACGGATCAGAACCGGTTCCACGAAACGTGTGCCAGTAGCAAACGCTGAATCGCAGCCAGTCACGCATTGAGCGGCCTTCGACCACTTCATCGGCGTTGTACTGCTTGAAAGCCAGCGCACCCTTCTTGGCTTTCGGATCAAATGGAATGCGATTCGGAACGCCGGAAAAGTAACTCGTAGCCATTCGTGACAAACCTCAATGCGGTTCAGTGAAGAGAGAGAGCCGGGTCGATTTTCAACTGTTCGCTCCCGACTACGAGCGAGACGGCAAGTTAACGGGAGCAGTTTTGTCTTTCCATCGTGCGGAACTTGGCGAGTTCATGCCATCAGTCGAATTTGATTGATCCGATCGAGACGTAGGCTGCTTCGTCATCTGGACTTGCCGCTGATTTCGGAGTTGGGTTACAAGCCTGACAACCAATTTCGGTAGGTTTTTCTTACCCGCCATCTCTCGCATAGGCGGGCGAAATTTCGATGAATGGCAAGGATGCCCATGCTGAAATCGCTTTGTTGGAATGGACTGATCGGCCTGTTTTGTGGATTGGCACTCATGTCAGGCGCTGCTCAGTATTGGCTGAGTTGCGGAACGTCACTGCCGGCGCAGACTGGTCTGGCCATTATGGTCGGCTTGGCGTTGGTGACTTCGATGCTGCTACGAAAGTCAGAGAGAGTCGGGTTACTCGCTCAAGCGTGCGGGATGTTTTTGTTGTCGGCATCGACACTCGCTCTCCCAACGATTCTGAATTTCCTTTGGTCAGCGATCGCCGGTGCGGGAACCGACCCATTCGCATCGACTTTAAGTCAAATTACTACCTTCACAGGAATCGCATGCGTCACGCTGGGAGTCCCCACACTTTGTGTGTTGCTGGTCCTAACCCATCAGTCGCATGTTGTGACGTTGGCATTCGGGATGTGCGTTGCTGGCTTTGCAATCTGCCCGTGGCTTGGGCCACAGGCTTGTGGAGTCATTGCCGCCGCGCTGGGTCTGGTTTCGTTTCTAATATCAATGATTGGCTTAACCGCTACGCAAACGGCGTCCGCGCCGAATTCGAGCGATAACTCCAGTAACAACATCAGCCGGAACGCGCTAGCGTCCGGTTGCGGTAGTCAGGCCCCAGAAACGCCCGTTTTTCCAACAACAAGAATCGTCTGCTGGTGTGTCTCCTTTCTGGCACTCGGTTTGTTGTGGTCCGTGGGACAGCGACTTGTCCGCCAGATTGTTCCAGACTCATTCGCGTTGATGACGGCTGAATGGGCCGTGGCGATGTTGTGTGCAGCAGCGGGAACGGCGTGGACGAGATTTCACCGCGTGCAAGCGCAATCGCCGCTCGTCGCTGGAGTGATGGTTGCGAGTTGGTTCACATTCTGTTTGGCAATGTTTCCGATGTCCGTGTACTTAGCGTTGTCGGAAAACGCCAACGTCTCTCAGGTTTGGTTGTTGATGCCGTTGCGTCTGCTCTTTGCAGCGGTTGTATTGGGGCCGATCGCATACTGCGGCGGACTTCTTGTTAACGCTCAGGCGTCGGGGCGGGCTCATTCCATCGGATCGAGTGTCGCTCTGCTGTTGGTGTTGTTCGCTGCGACCGTCACAAATTGGTTGTTGCTGTCGATCGGCGTTGAGGCGATGGCGATGGCAGCCATTGTTACTTTGCTGGCCACCGTTGCGGTGAGTGGCGAGTGGCGGCCATGGGTCTCGCAAATGAGTGAATTCAAAAAAGCCGGGAGGTTCGCTCGACTGCGTATCGGCTGCATTGTGGCAATGGTATTGATGGCGATTTCCGCACCGGCGTTCGTCAGATACCGCCCGGCATTAGCTGCGAAATTGTTGTTCGACACAAACGTTTTCCTGGCTTTTCGAGCGGGTGCTCCGTGGGGGCAACTCGCGGTGATGGACGATTGCCGTGTAGCGATCGTAGCAGAATCCGAACATGGAACGCTTACGGCGTGGAAGGCTCACGGATCACAATTTCTGGTGCGTGAAAACGGCGTTCCGAGAGGGACACTCGCCTCCAATGCAGATTTGGCTCCGCGGTATCTCCCCGATGTCCTGCCGAGCCTGTTGCCACTCATTGTCCACGAACATCCGCAACAGGTTTTGTTGCTCGGAATGCGCGCCGGTGAACCGCTCTCGACGACTGCCGCGTTTCCTGTGCAGCGAGTACTGTGCATTGAAGCGGATCGAGGCGTCGTCGAATTGTGCCGCAAGATGATGGAGCCTGCAGGAGCGTTAAGCCCATTCGCTGATGACCGGTTTGAAACTCGAATCAGCGATCCGTCGATCGCGGTGCGCACGCTCAAAGAAAAATTTGATCTCGTAATCTCATCCCCAGATCAACCCTCGTTGCCACAAGCAGCGGTCTGGTTCACTGAGGAGTCACTTCGTGCGGCCGCCGGCTGCGTCAAAGCGGGGGGCTTGTTCGCACTCCGCTTTCAGCATGTTGATCTCACGACGAAATCAGTTCGCATTCTCGCGAAGACGATGTCATCGATCTTTCGAGAAGTCGCGGCAGTCGAGATGGCTCCAGGAGAATTATTGCTGCTGGGCACGAACTCTGATCGGGGTTTCATGCGTGATGGTTTTGTCGAACGACTGCAGCGACCGCACGTCCGACAGATGCTCGCATCAATCGGATGGGACTGGTCAACGCCGTTACGCATGGGACTACAAAACGCTGCAGCGATTGAGAAACTCACCGCTCACCAAGATGCGGTCAGTAATCGCAGTGCGACGTCAACCTGGCCGTTTCAGTTGCCGATTGACGTGATGCGCTGGGACAACAAGCTCGAACAAACTCGCAACGTGTTGGCTAAAAACACTCACTATCTCATGCAGTGGGGTGGACAGGATGCAGACACTCCCGATGTCGCAACGCGCATCAGCGAATGGGAATTGTCACGTCAGATCATCCGCCTTCATCCTGATGAATATTGGGCCTATCGCAAGCAAGTGAAGGATCACCTCACGAAATCGCAGCGAGCAATTCAGCAAGTCAGTCTGACGCAAACAGAATCGGGCTTACATCCCGACGACGATCGCCGCCTCCGTTACTTCCGAGCGATTGGCGAAGCGTCCAAGAATGCCCATCCGAGGGAAGCCGATCTCGCACGCATTCGCCGTTATGAATTTCCGTTCGATCCGCTCGTCAGTCCGTTCCTTCATCAAGAAGTGATTGAACTGACTCATCGTTGTGATGACCGCAATGCGAACTTGGAACTGCGTCATCGACTAGCGGCGATCTACTTCTCGACGAATGCCGACCGCTCGATTCGCAACGTGGCCGACGCTTTGCAGTTTGTCAGTTCAACGCCTGAAGCGATTCCGGATAAGGCGGAGCGTTACGACCATCTCAACTCGTTGATACAGATGCTTTCAAATCGCTGGCTGGCACGCGGCGCTTTTAGCCCCACGACATCGCGAGTCGCTCTCAACGATATCGAAAGGAGCATCGCGGCGATGGAGGCTGCATTCACCACGATCGATGCACTCGCCAGCGAGGGAGCGATTCCTTCCGCAGATTGGACAGCTCGTCGCCAATTCATGGACCGCCGCCTTGTCCGTCCGCTACGGACCTACCGAGGCGAAGTCATGCAGCACTACGTCAAGAATGAACGGACGAAAGAGGCTGCTGCAAATCCTTCTGAAGCCGCACCGGTGAATGCCGCCGATGTGCATAACTAGCTGGGATTCTTCATCAACAGTGCCCCGTTCGCACCGAAGTCGTTTAACCGCTTGGACCGAGAATCGCTGCCCGACCCGCGACACCGTATACGTTTCGCTTTTGAACTCAGCAGCGGTCGCTTGCCAAACGACGAAGAGTTGCGGCACTCGCTGCGATTCGTCGAAGAACAAACTCGCGTCTACGAACCAACCGCCAACGTCGCAATTCGAGCGTGGTCAGACCTGTGCTAAATGCTGCTCGCCTCGAACGGCCTTTTGCACGTTGAGTGATTGGCGATTCTCAGAAGTCACCAATCAGTTCTTCACCGGCGATCGTCCCAATCGCTCCCCAGATGCCATAAGGGCTTGCCCCTGATGGGTAAGTCACATCAAACGTGACGTCTCCTGCATTGATATTTTCATTGACCCACCGCACGGTACCGTCACCCATCAACACATGCACTCCGCCAGGGTGAAAGCTGCTGGCGGTACAAACTCGAGCAGAGATTCCCATCCCGTTAGCTGTCGTCCGGAAATCGCATGACGCACCGTTTGGTGGAATGACCGTGGCAAAATTGTTGTGCTCAGGTTCGCCGCTGGCCCAAAATTGGCCCATCTCCGGAGTCGCTATCGAAACCACGCCGGGCGCACTGAGGTTGTATCGTCCATTGTTGACGGTTCCCGCACATCCTGCTGGCGTGAATGCGATGCCTTGTGTTACCGCCATGAGTCCTTGAATCTTGAGACTTCCCTGAATTCCGACCGCACGTTCGGCCATAAACGCTGTGTTTGATAGTCCGTCTTGGATGTCACGAAACGCGCGGCAAGCTCTCCAACCAAACGGTCCGCGTGTGTCGTTCTGAATGGGAGTCAGATTTTGAAATGAGACCGCCGCATCACCGACCGAAAACACATAAGCGCGTCGAGCACTTCCTGACGAATGTTTGGGAGGGAGAGGATTCGATGGGCACAATAACACACCCAGATCGGCCGGTGGATGAGGGAAGCTGGCCAATGTTGGTGAACCACCTTGGAGAGGGGCTTGTTTAATTTTCTTCCACAAAGGTCCCTGCTCAAAGTGCGGCAGAATGAACGCGATACCACTTATAAGTTGTGCATTGGGATTGGGACTACCACCAACTCCCGTCCCGCTCCCTTCGACACCACCGACTCCGGGTGGAAGAAGCTGGTGTTGCTCCGCGTAATTGTGAAGCGCGAGTCCTAATTGCTTGAGGTTGTTTCGGCACTGTGTTCTCCGTGCGGCCTCACGTGAGTTTTGCACGGCAGGCAAAATCAACGCCATCAAAATGGAGATGATGGAAATGACGACCAGCAATTCAATCAGAGTGAATCCCACGCGCCGTGGATTAGTTCGGAGTAACATGAGCGTCTCCTCACAGAAATTTGTGGACTTGGGACGTGATCGGGGAAGTGCTGATGCGGACTATAAATCTGCGAGAACGGAAAATGAAACGAAGAATCAACAACTTCAGATCCAGAACAACGACTGGCTTGCGTCGTGATCGCCCACAGGTATCGTGCTAGTACCACGACCGAGAATTGATCCTCCATAAAAAGCGAGTTTGTGTCATTACTGCATCACCTTTAACGGAGGGTGGTGCGATGCCAAGGAAGGCAGTGCGGATTGAGGCGACGGAGCGGCAACTGGAAATCCTG